>JACPPX010000025.1 GCA_016190785.1 Chloroflexota bacterium | reverse complement strand
TGCCGCCTGATCCAGGCCAATCCTTCCTCCCCGCCCTGGCAGACGCGCGACTGCTTCAATTGCCCGGTGCCTGCTATCCTCTTGGCCAACGGTAGCCCTCATCTCATCTTGCGCGGCAAGGTTCGTCAAGGGTTCTTGGGCTTGGTGGGGAGGCGGGTGGAGATCCGGGCTTATTGTTCCAAACACCAGATTCCGATCGAAGACCCCTATTTGGGATGTCCGCGGGACCAAGAGGAATTAGGGGGAATTGTGGATATTCTTGGCACAGGTGGGGATTAGGTGGCAACATATGCCAAGATCTGACACCACATAAAATATTTCTGCAAACCTTGAAAAATCAATCCAGCTCTTCGACTTGCGTTTCCAAGTCCTGTATCTCATTTCTCCAGAGGGTAATGAATGGGGCAATTTCTTCTCGCTCTTTTTCAGACCAGCCTTGGTTCATGATCCGATCAAGGACCGCTCTATTTGTGTTTAATCTCTGCCGCAACTCCGCGCCTTTCCTGTTGGTCACGTAATTTTTCCCTTCTGAGGCTGAACTTATTAAAGCTGTTCTCGCCAGTCTTTCGGCAGCCCGTGCTTGCTCACGTTGTTCCCACCATGTGACTGTCAATATCTCAGTCTCAGTCTGTTCTGCTTCGATTTTTAGATTCCAGGCCGCCTCCCAGTGTTTGATTAGGTCTTCTGTTGTCATAAATCTCCTTTTTAGTCTAAGCCAGCGGCCCTTTCTTCTTGGCGTGGGCCTCTAGTGACAGTTGGATTATCCGGTCAATGAACTGGGAGGGGCTCATCCCCGCCTCTGCCGCTTGGTGAAAGATGACGGTTGAGGGGGTCATCCCGGGCAAGGTGTTGGGCTCGGTGATTACTACTTCTCCATCCACCACAAAGCCGTCGATGCGGGCATAGACCTTGATTCCCAAGACTTTGTAGGCGGCGACCATAGTCTCCTGTATCTTCTTGAGCATCTCTGCCGGGAGAGGGGCGGGGGTGATGTTTACTCCCTCTCCGGGCAGGAATTTTTCCTCAATAGTCAAAAAATCCCCCTTGGGCGGGGTCTGAGAGGGCAGGAGGGCCATCGGCTCCTCGTTGCCAATCACCCCACAGGTAACTTCCATACCCCTTAGTAGCTCTTCGACGAGCACTGCGTTGTCCCAGGCAAAGGCGGCCTCGACGGCTGCGGGCAATTTCTCCGGCTGGCGGACCACCGCCAGCCCAGTGCTGCACCCTTCGCGGGTGGGTTTGACCACGCAGGGATAGCCTAGGGTATCTTCCACTAGGCCAGAGATGGCCTGGGGATTGGTCTGCCAATCCTTGGTGGCTACCAAAAGATATTTGGGAACCTTCAGCTCGGCCGCGGCCAGGATGCGCCGGGTGATGTGCTTGTCCATCCCCACCGCCGAGGCCAAAACTCCTGAGCCACTATAAGGGATGCCCAGGAGTTCAAGGAATCCCTGGAAGCATCCATCTTCCCCATACTTGCCGTGCAATCCGATATAAACGAAATCCACCCGCTCTTTGAGCGCCTCGTAAGATATGCGCTTGGCCTCGTTCAGCCGGGTTTCTATATCCGCAGTGGTGTTTTGCACCAGCAGGGGGAGGGGAATCTCCCAAAGGTGTCCTTGGCCGTCCATGAAGATTGCTACCCCTTCGTACTTCTGAGAGTCGAGGTTCATGTAAATGTTGCGGCCACTTTCCAGGGAGATCTCCCGCTCGGAGGACATCCCTCCCAGGACTACTCCTACCCGCAGCCGATTGTTCGTTAAATTTCCCATCTTGTCGCCATCCGTGAGTTACAATGGGCCCCTCTTGGCCTGGTGGGCCTCCAGAGCCAACTCGATGATGCGGTCGAAGATCTGGCTGGCAGTTAGGCCAATCTCTGCTGCCTGGTGAAACATAAAAGAGGAGGGAGCCATTCCCGAGGAAGTATTGGGGTCGGTGATCAACACCTTTCCCCCATCGAGAAGGAAGCCATCGATCCGCCCATAATTCACCAGCCCCAGGATGCGATAGGCTTTCATCACCTCTTCTTGGATGTGGCGCAGGGTTTCGGGAGGGACCCGGGCGGGAGTGATTTTCTGGGAACGGCCGGGCATGTACTTGTCATCGTAGGTTAGATACTCGTGGGTGGCCACCGTTTCGGTAGGAGGCATGGGGGTTAGTTCCTGGTTTCCCAAAACAATGCAGGAGAATTCTAACCCCGGGATTTTCTCCTCCACTAGGGCTGAGGTGTCCCAGCGGAAGGCCTCTTCTAGGGCGGGGCCTATCTCGTCTAGGTTTTTGACCACGGAGACCCCGACTGAGGAGCCCTCTCGGCTGGGCTTAATGACACAGGGCAATCCTATAGCATTCTGAATACGCTCCCGAACTGCAACTTGATCTTTGGCCCATTGGTAATCATGGACAACAATCTCCCGCGCCGTCGCTACTCCTGAGGTGTTGAGCAGGAGATGAGCCATCGGTTTATCCATGCACAGCGCCGAGGCCAAAACTCCGGAGCCAGTGTAGGGTATGGCCAATAGTTCGAGGAGGCCCTGGATGGTGCCGTCGTCTCCGTATTTTCCGTGGAGGGCAATGAAGGCAAAATCGATCTCCTCTTTGAGGGCTTCGTAGGGGATGCGCCGCGCCTCTTTATCCAGGCGGACAAAGATGTCGGCAGTAGTATTCTGCACTACCAGTTTTTGTGGAATGTCCCACAGCCGCCCCTCTTGGTCAAGGAATATAGCCTTGACCTCATATTTGCTGCGATCGAGGTGGGAATATACCTGACGACCACTGGCCAGGGATACCTCCCGTTCGGAGGACATCCCCCCCAGAAAAACTCCTACTCTTAGGCGAGACAATTCGACCATAGGCAATAAAGTTTGGGTTTGATAATTTGGTGTCGGCTTGGCAATTTTAGTCGGGATAAGGCAGCGATGCAAGATTTTTATGCCACTTTGCATTTTGTTGGTGGGGGTGGTAGAATGTGAAGAAGGAGGTGGAAATGACTAGTGCCGACAAATCAACCGGGATGTATCTCCTCATCGGGGGGATAGTCATCGCCATCGTGGCTTACTTCGCGGATGCCATTGGTCTGAATCTCACCGACCCCTCCGGAGTAGTGGGGCCGCTCCAGTGGCTGGGGGTAGGAATTGGAGTAGCCGTGGCCCTGGTGGGAGGTTATTTCTACTTCAAGAAGTAGAGTCCTCCTCTCGTGGAGAGAGGATGATATATCTTTCTGATATTCTCGCCGCCACAGGGGGCAAGGTTCACGGCCCCCTGTTTGCACAAGAGTTCCCCGACTTCTGCTACGACTCCCGCATCCTAAACCCCGGCGAGCTCTTCTTGGCGGTCAAGACCGAGAAGGGCGACGGCCACGATTATATCGAAGCGGCATGTCGCGATGGGGCAACGGGGGTGATGTGCCAGCTACCGCTGGACCTTTCTCATTACCGTGTGACTTGTGTTGTGGTCCCCGATACCCAGGAAGCATTGCGCCAGTGGGCCCGATACATAATCAGCAAGTACCACCCCCAAGTTATCGGGGTCACGGGGAGCAACGGCAAGACTACGGCTAAAGAGGCCATCGCTACCGTCTTGGAAGGACGTTTCCCCGTATTCCGCAACCACGCCAATTACAATGATCGCTACGGTCTGCCTATTGCTTTAGGGCGGCTCACCCCCCAATCCCAGGTAGCAGTCCTGGAAATGGCTTGTGACAGTTTCCACGAAATCGAAGAATTGGCGGCGCTAACCTCTCCACGCATAGGAGTGGTGATGAGCGTGGGCCCGGTCCACCTCGAGTTCCTGGGCTCTTTGGAAAACATAGCCCAGGAAAAAGGTAAACTCGTGGAGGCTCTTCCCGAGAATGGCTGGGCAGTGCTCAACTTCGATGATCCCCGGGTGCGGGAAATGGCCAGGCGGACCAAGGCCCGACTCCTCACCTTTGGGACGGCTAGCGAAGCCGACCTGTGGGCCAGCGATGTAGAAATCAGTGGCCGCGGGACTAGATTTCTTTTCCACTCTCCCCAAGGAGAAGCACCGGTGCATCTCCGACTCTTGGGTCGGCACAACATTTACCCAGCAATGGGGGCGATGGGAATCGGAATCCTTTATGGGATCGATCCTCGAGAATCAGCAGAGAGGCTATCCTCCCTTCTACCCATCCCTGGCCGGCTCAACCCCTTGCCGGGGATCAATGGCAGCCTCCTCCTCGACGACAGCTATAGTGCCAACCCCAGCGCATGCATGGCAGCTTTGGATCTTCTGCGCAACATAAAGAGCGAACAAAAGATCGCGGTTTTGGGAGATATGACCCAACTGGGGTCCTTTGAGGAAGAGGGTCATCGCCAAGTAGGGGAAAAGGTAGCGCAATCTGTCCATTTCTTAGTGGTTAAGGGGGACAGAGCCCGGATCATCGCCAGCCAGGCTCGCCACGTGGGAATGAAGGAAGAGCAAGTGTATTTGGCCTATAGCGATGAGGATGCATTTCGTGCCGTGGCCGAGCGAGTTGGACCGGAGGATGTGGTGTTGGTCAAGGGGTCCTTAGAAGCGCGGATGGAAAGACTAGCCGAGATGTTCCTAGCTGACCCGGATACTGCGGAAAGAGTCTTGGTCCGCCAGGATCCGGCCTGGAAAAAGATCCATATCTTAGCCAGCGACCGACCCACCTGGGTACAGATTGACTTAGGGGCCATAGCCAACAATCTGCGGGAGATTAAGAGGAGAGTTGGGGAAGGAGTGGGGATCTTAGCCACGATCAAGGCCGATGCCTATGGTCACGGAGCAGTGAAAGTGGCCCGCGCCCTCTTGGCCAATGGGGCGAGCATGCTCGGGGTGGCCACTTTGAGCGAGGCCCTGGTGCTTAGGAAAGCCGAGATTACCGCTCCGGTCATTGTTCTCGGATACACCCCGGCGTGGCAGGCGCGAACGGCAGTTCTCAACAAAGTTACGACCACTGTTTTCTCCTTGGATGTAGCCCGGGCTCTCTCTCGCGCCGCAGTGGCCCTCAATTCACAGGTGAAGGTGCACATCAAAATTGATACCGGTCTCGGCCGGCTCGGACTTTTGCCCCAGGAAGCTCTAGATTTTGTTCGCCAGATTCGCAACCTGCGTAATTTAATAATCGAAGGAATCTTCACCCACTTCGCCGTTGCCGATGACCCCCATGCCCGGAGCACTCCCGGATGGGGCCGGGAGTACACGGCCCAGCAGTTACAAACCTTTACCGCTATCATCCAGCAGTTAGAAAAAGAGGGGATCAAAATCCCTCTGGTCCATGCCGCCAATAGTGCCGCCATTTTCACCCTGCCCGATTCCCACTTCAATATGGTAAGACCAGGGATTGCCATCTATGGGCTGGATCCTTCCCCCCAGGTGCCCTGTCCCCCGGGATTTAGACCGACCATGACCTTCAAGACTCAGATTGCTCAGGTCAAAGAACTCCCTGCCAGGAGCTACATCGGCTATGGAAGTACCTACAGTACAGAGCGGCCCATGCGCATCGCCGTCCTCCCCGTAGGCTACGGGGACGGGTTCCGCCGTGGCCCCCAGAACTGGGGAGAGGTGCTGGTGCGGGGGAAAAGGGCCCCGGTTGTGGGGAGGGTTAGTATGGATCAGTCAACCATCGATGTCACCCATATCCCTGAGGCCCGGCAAGGTGATGAAGTGGTGCTGATTGGAGAGCAGGGTGGGGAGAGGATCACCGCGGAAGAGGTGGCAGAGAGGCTGGGGACGATTAACTATGAAGTGGTCTCCGAGATTTTGGCTCGGGTGCCACGAGTGCATTAGATAAAAAGATCCCGGGGTCGAGTCCGTGCACTCTCCCCCGGGATCCTATTTATAGTGGCACTTCTTAATTAGTGGGGTATTAGTCGCCACTGCCCCGGCCGGGATGAAATGCCATAAACTGGCCAAAACGCCATGCCAGCCGGAAGGGATGAGCATCCAGATCGGCCATGATCTGGCCCCAGCCCTTTCCCTCATTGCGCAGAGCGATGATGCTATCTAGATCCTCGCCGCTCACTTGGGAGAAGAAGTTAGCCAAGAGGATTTCCCCGAACCCCCAGTGCTGGCTGCGAAGAGCTAGGACCGTCTCCTTATCGATCCCAAATAAGGTGGCGATGACCGAGACCAGGG
>JACPPX010000009.1 GCA_016190785.1 Chloroflexota bacterium | reverse complement strand
CTCTTCACCATCGCGGAGGGTGTACAGCCGGGCCAGGTTGCGGCTGATTTCTTGGTTGCCGGGATCCAGTTCCCGCGCCCGTTCTAGGTGCCCGATGGCGGCGAGTACATCATCCTCTTCGATAAGAGAGGCTAGGGCGAGGTGGGCCGCGGCTTGCTCCGGGTCCATCTCCACTACCCGGCGGAAGTGCTCAGCTGCGGCGGCGAAATCCTCCTGGGCCAGGGCTAATTCCCCGCGGAGCCTTTGCAACTCAATGTGCTGGGGATAGAAAGTGGCGAGGTGGTCCAGGATCTCCCTGGCCTCTTCCAGGTTGCCACTCTGGAGGTGAGACCGGGCTTGGGCAATATAGGCGGCGAGACTGATGGGGGCCATCCTGCTTCAATTATTCAACTCTTTGTGGGGAGTGTCAACCAATCGGAGTAGAGGTTATGCTAGGCGGTGGATTTCCTTGATCTTTGATAACAGGTCGTCGAGAGGATAGGGGGTCTCCGCGGACTGGCCCAGGGAGTCCTGAGGATCTTCACCTAAGATGACTGCACAGGTAGCGGCCACGGAGGCCGAGAGGGCGGGAAGGTCGTATCCCCCCTCCAGGACAAGAACCATCTTGCCAGAGCAATGCTCCTCGGCCAAGTCGAGTAGCATCCGGGTCAGCCGGGCAAAGCCCTTGGTGGAGAGCCGCATCCCGGCCAAGGGATCCCGCCAGTGGGCATCGTACCCGGCGGAGACGAGAATAAGCTCGGGACGGTATCTATTGGCTGCGGGGAATAGGATCTCGGCAAAGACCCGGGGATAAGCCTCATACCCCAATCCGGCGGGCAAGGGGACATTGATGGTAAATCCCTCTCCCGGCCCTTCCCCGATCTCTTTCCAGTGGCCAGTGCCTGGAAAGAGAGGATATTGGTGAGTAGAGAAATAAAGGACATCCTTTCGAGAATAGAATATGGCTTGCGTCCCGTCGCCGTGGTGGACATCGAAGTCCACTACAAGCACTCGCTCCAGACCGAGATTGTGGATAGCGTGCTCGGCGGCGAGGGCAATATTATTGAACAGGCAAAACCCGCCGGCCCGGGAAGGATGGGCATGGTGGCCGGGGGGACGCACCAAGGCAAAGGCCTGCTCCACCTTGCCACTTAGCACTGCCTCGGCGGCTTGCACTGCTCCTCCGGCAGCAAGGAGGGCTACTTGGTAAGACTGAGAGTTGAGGTAGGTGTTTATATCCAGCATCCCCCCGCCGGACCCGGCAAACTTGCGAATGGAATCCACATAGTGGGGCTTATGGATCCGAAATAAAAAACCCTCGGCGATGGGGGTTGTCTTTATGTTCACCGTCTTATCCCAAATTCCGGCTTCTTCTAAACCTCCGATAATTGCTTTCAGCCGCTGGGCGTTCTCGGGGTGGAAAGGCTGGTCGTGCTCCAGAAAACGGGGATCATAAACTAGGCCCAGTTGGCGGGTCATTTCTGGGCAAAGGCCAAAAGCACGCGGAAATTGGCGGGGATGCCTTGGGGGGTGGCTAGGTCTTCGACGCGCGACATATAATCGGCGATGAACTGCTCTTGTTTTTCCGGAGATAACTGCTGCAAAGTGGCGGTAATGGGGCCAAGAGAAATTTGGAATTCCCACACTTCCTGGGGGTCGTGGAATATAAAGTCTTCCCACTCTTCTTGGGAGGATATGCCCTTGAACCCGGCTTCGGAGAGGAGTTTTTCTATCTCTGCCGGGGTCCATGTAATCTGGTTAGGAACAACCGGAGACAATCGATACTTGCGGATCATCTCTCCCAGTATTGGCCACAGGGGGACCACTGCCCCCCGGGCCCATACGCTGATCCCCAGCCGGCCCCCGGGTTTGAGGGTGCGGTGCATCTCTGCCAGACATTTGGCCATATCCGGGAAAAGGAAAAGGGAGAATCCGCAGGTGACGGCATCGAAGGATTTGTCCTCCAGTTGCAGATCCGCGGCATCTCGGGCCAGGAACTCGATATTTTTCAGGCCCAAGGCCTCAGCATTTTTCTTGGCGGCATCGAGCATGGCCGGGGAGAAATCTGCCGCCACCACCCGGCCCTGGCTCCCTACATCCTGGGCGGCACGGAGGGCGACCACCCCCGTTCCGCAGGCCACATCGGCCATCCGTTCTCCCTCTTGCAGCTCCAGCCGCTCCAGGAGCAGGGCAGCAAAGTGATCAAAAACCGGCGGCCCCACTAAGCCGTATCCTGCTGCGGCTTGGTCCCAGGCGTGGCGCATCAAGTCTTCGGACATTTTCGGCTTGCTGTGGTTATCCTCGCCAACAATATAGCATAGTCACCGTTGGTTGGATAGCCAGGGATAAAAAGGAAATCCCGACCGCCATTTCTGACGATCGGGACTTCGTTTGAGGTTAGTGGCAATCGGTTTTAGATCTTGGTCACGTTGGTTGCCTGGGGGCCTTTGGGGCTCTGCTCGATGGTGAATTCCACCGCGTCTCCCTCGTTGAGGGAGCGGAAGCCCTCGGCCGTGATAGCGGAATAGTGAACGAAGACATCCGGCCCTTCCTCGGGGGTGATGAAGCCGTAGCCTTTGGAGGCATTGAACCACTTCACCTTACCCTTGGTGCGCTCTGCCATTTCCCTCACCTCCTTTCTTGGTAACTTGTAGGAGGCATTGGTTCTTGGCAACTATAAAGACCGCCCGAACCTGGTAAGTCCGGACGGTCCACTGCTGGCTCGATCACTGAACTTACTGCGTCCTACAAAAGCATATTATACACTATTTTTCAAGCTTGTCAATAGGCAATTTTTATTTCGGCGTGGAGCAAGCCCCTGCCAGGAAGGATCGGTTTTTCTTGCCTAGATAAACAGCGGGGCCAGGACCAGGGTGATGGTGGAGAGGAGTTTGATCACCACATGCAGGGAGGGGCCGGCGGTGTCCTTGAGGGGATCCCCCACTGTGTCTCCCACCACCGAGGCGGCGTGGACCTCGCTTCCCTTGCCAATTACATTGCCCTGGGCATCGAGGAGGCCTCCGGCTTCGATCCACTTTTTGGCATTGTCCCAGGCGGCGCCGCCGTTATTCATCACCGAGGCGAGGAGGATCCCGGCCATGGTCCCGGCCATTAAGAAGGCGGCTACCGTCTCCGCTCCCACCCCCAGGGACTTGAATATTAGGCCTACTGCTAGGGGGCCGAGGACGGGAAGGATGCCGGGGACGACCATGTTGCGCAGGGCACCGCGGGTAGTGATGTCCACGCAGCGGGCAAAATCGGGGCGGGCGGTCCCTTCCATAATACCTGGGATCTCTTTAAATTGGCGGCGTACCTCGCGGATGATTTCCGAGGCGGTCTTGGATACAGCCTGGATAGCCAATGAACTGAAGAGGAAGATGAGCATTACCCCTAAAGTAGCTCCGACAAAGATCTCCACCCGTCCCAGGTCCACCACCCGGGAATTCTCCACCGCCTCGGGAGATAGACCCATCGCCTCTCGCACCAAGGCCACTTTATCCAGATATGCCGAAAATAGTAGGAAGGCGGCTAGGGCGGCGGAGCCGATGGCATAGCCTTTGGTGAGGGCCTTGGTGGTGTTGCCGGTGGCGTCCAGGGCATCGATCCCGGCCCGCACTTCGGGAGGGGAGGCGGACATCTCCACGATGCCTCCGGCATTGTCCACAATGGGCCCGAAAGTGTCCATGGCCAGGATATAGGCCGCGGTCATAAGCATGCCCATGGTGGCCACTGCGGTGCCAAAGATCCCACCGCGCGCGGCATCCACCAAACCGGTCTCCAAGGCCCATTGACTCCCGGTCCAGAAAGAAGCAATCAGGGCAACACCGACAGTGAGGGCCACCGGGGCGGTGTTCTCAAAGGCCATGGCGATCCCGGAAAGAAAATTAGTCGCTGTCCCGGTCTTGGTAGCTTCGGCAATGGCTTTCACCGGCCGGAATCGGGCCTCGGTGTAATACATGGTGATATAGACAAAAGCGAGGCTCGTTGCTAACCCGATGAGTCCGGCATAGAAAAACCAAATGCTGCCCAGCATAGTCTGCGTAGTTATATATAGGAAGACCGCGGAGAGGGCGAGGGCGATGTAGTAGCCGCGGTTGAGGGCATCCATCGGTTCCTCTCCCTTACGGTGGCGAACAAAGAAAACCCCCACTAGAGATGAAATTAGGCCAAAGGCGCGGACCACGAGAGGGAAGAAAATCCAGGCTGGGTTTTGGGTGATGAGGTAGATGGCCACCCCCAAAATCATAGCCCCAATATTTTCGGCGACGGTGGATTCGAAGAGGTCTGCACCACGCCCGGCGCAGTCCCCTACGTTATCTCCCACTAGGTCGGCGACTACTGCCGGATTGCGAGGATCGTCCTCAGGGATGCCAGCCTCCACTTTCCCCACCAGATCCGCCCCCACATCAGCGGCCTTGGTATAGATCCCTCCCCCCAATTGGGCAAAGAGGGCAACAAAGGAGGCGCCGAAGCCCATGCCCACGATCAAGAATGGGGCCTGCTCGGGGTGGGCGAAGCCATCATAAAGCAGGAACATGGCGAAGACCCCCAGGAGACTCAAGGATACCACCAGGAATCCGGAGACTGCTCCACCGCGCAAGGCGACAAAGAGGGCTTCTCCTACCCCGCGGCGGGAGGCGGCGGCAACTTGCAAGTTGCTTTTCACCGCCACATACATCCCGATGATCCCAGAGAGGGCGGAGGCTGCGGCCCCTACTAGGAAAGCAATTCCGGTGCGGATTCCCAAATCAAAACCGGTGATCTCGGTTTCGGAGAATTGTTCGAAAAGGCCGATGAGCAGAGTAATGATGACGGCGGCGATGATGGCCACGGAGCCGATGGTGCGGTATTGGCGGTTGAGAAAAGCAACTGCCCCTTCGTAAATCATCCCCGCTACTTCTTGCATGCGCTCCGTCCCCCGGTCGCGGCGCAGGACATCCCAGGCGAAGTAAGATGCAAAGAGGACGCTGGCCAGACCGGCGATGGGGACTACCCAAATCAGGTCCATATCTCCTCCTCAGAATAAAGTGGATGACAGTCAAAAGTAGTTGGTGCTTGCGATACTTTAATTAGCATCCATTTTTGTTTCCAGCAAAAACCCTGGGCGGACCAGGGTGGAAATTATTATATCCCATTGCTTTTCCAACTACAAACTATGGTCGCTCCTTTATCCCTCAACTTGGCCGTGGCCCCCAAAGCTTAAAGAAATGTTAATTTAAGGTTTCATTAAAGTTCTCTTAACAAACTCTTAAGGATTGGGTTTTCTGGCCCCTTTTGGCCCGAAAAATTTTAAGGTTTGGAAACCTCAAAAACTATTGACATTTGTCATAAATCATAGTATGATATTTACAGTATGACACAACCTTTAGTAGGTCGCGTGTCTTTTTAGAAGGTTGTTCATAAAAATTAGGCCTGCCAGGAAGGGCTTTTAGCCCTTATTTTATTGGCCGAGAAAAATTTTGGAGATGAAAATGAGAAGATTAGAACTTGCCGCACCGAAAAAGAAGCCTCCGCAACGGCGACCGCCGTGGGAGCAAGTGCCAGATGAAGAATGGAATGACTGGCACTGGCAGATGAGGAACCGCATCAACTCCCTGGAGAGACTCCGTGAGGCACTCCATCTCACTGCCGACGAGGAGAT
>JACPPX010000024.1 GCA_016190785.1 Chloroflexota bacterium | reverse complement strand
TTGCCGTTTCGGGCGGAAGGGCCCATTCCGTCATCTCAATATACGATGCAGTAGGGAGATAGATACGCCCCGCTGCCGGTTTGGTTCTGGCATATTCGGCGAGGGTGATGGTCTGGATTAGAGGCTCGCTCTCCTCCAGTTTTTGAAAGAAGCGCTCCAGCCACTCATCCTCCCAAACTAGTTTTTGGGTCCCCGGCCACAGTCCGAACTTTTCTCCGTCATCTCCCATAACTGCAATGCGCGGCGGGCCGGAAACCGCTTGGTCTTTCAGCCAGCCGATCGCCTCTTCGACCTCGTGCCAGGGGAGGGTATAACGCAGGTGCTGGCTGGAGGCGAAAACCTTAAGCGCATATCCCTCGTCTTCGGTTATATAGTATCCCTGGATCTCCCCCTCTATCCCTGCCCCGCGGAAATGGTGGTCATCAACCACGGTATACTCCACTCCCGCTTGGGCTAGGTTTTTTGCCAAGGAAGGCTCCCAAACTCGTTCGGTGAGCCAGGCTCCGACAGGCTGATAACCAAAATCGGCTTGAATAGTTTGCGATAACTTGCGAATCTGGCCTTGACGATCTGCCTCGGGGATGGAAACTAGGATAGGTTCGTAATATCCGGCGGTCATAATCTCTACCTGCCCACGGGCCACTAGGGAGGCCAGCCGCTTTATAAAATCGGGGTGCTCGGCGGCAATCCAGTCTCGCAGGGGGCCGGAGTAATGGAGGGATATTTTTATGCGCGGGTGACGCTCTAATATTTCTAGGAAGGGCAGATAGGCATTCTGGTAGGCTTCGGCAAAGACAAAGGGGAAGTTGCCCAAGGGTTGGTGGCTGTGGATGGCTAGACCGAGGTAAATCGATTTCTCCATCAGGCTCGGGGATGGATTGTAGCACGGGGATAGAAACTCGGCTAAGTCGGGATAGATAAATTTAGCATATAATAGAAGCCGAAAGGGATGGAGGAGGGGAATTGGTCGAGATCAGTTGGTACGGACACGCCTGCTTCCGCTTCCGGGATAAGAACACGGTAGTTATCACCGATCCTTATAGCCGGGCTTTAGGGTACTCGCTCCCTCGAGTGCGGACCGATATCGTAACTATCAGCCTGCCCCACCCTCACCACAATAGCCTGGAGGGGGTGCGGGGCCAGCCGAAGGTTATCTCCGGACCAGGGGAATACGAGCTACAAAGCATCTTTATCACCGGCATTCGTTTCCCCGACTCAAAAAAATCGGAGTTGCCAAACACGGTCTATGTTTATGAATTCGAGGGTCTCACCGTTTGTCACCTTGGGGGATTGAGGTCAGTTCCTTCTCCTTCCCAGGTGGAGGGGCTGGGGGCTATTGGAGTGCTTCTAGTCCCGGTAGGGGGAGGGGAGACCATCGGGCCCGGGGAGGCTGCGGAGGTGATCAGCCTCCTCGAACCGCGGGTGGTGATCCCCATGCATTTCCGTACCGGGGTACGCGGGGAGCCGGTGTTGGCCTCGGTGGACAAGTTTTTGAAAGTGATGGGGGCGCGGGCTCCAGTTCCCCAGGAATCTCTGAAATTGACCCGCACCAGCCCGGAGGGGGCCGAGGAGACCCAGGTGGTGGTTCTGGCTCCTAAGGGACTATTGGAATAGGAGGGGTAGTGGACAAAGAGCGGATCAAGAAGGCAGTCCAGGAAATCATCTTGGCCTTGGGAGAGGATCCGAAGCGGGAAGGGCTAGCCGAGACCCCAGAACGCATTGCCGAGGCCTATGGAGAGCTTTTTTCTGGACTGGATAAGGATCCCCGGGAAGAACTTCGGGTGGGTTTTGAGAAACCGAAAAATCAGGAGATGGTGGTCCTCAAAGACATACCCTTCTATTCCATCTGTGAGCACCATTTCTTGCCCTTCCACGGGATAGCCCATCTGGGTTATATCCCCGAAGATAAAGTGGTGGGGGTTTCCAAACTGGCCCGGGTGGTGGAGACATTAGCCCGCCGGCCGCAGATGCAGGAGAGGTTGACCAGCGAGATTGCAGAGACAATTATGGAGACCCTCCAACCCAAAGGGGTGGCAGTAGTTATCGAAGCCGAGCATCTTTGTATGACCATGCGCGGAATACAGAAACCCGGCTCCAAAATGGTGACCTCCGCCAACCGTGGTGTTTTCCGCGAGCGTCCGGCAACCAGAGCCGAGTTCTTCTCTATCCTGGAGGCGAAGAAGTAATTTAACGGGGTCGGGACAATGGAAAAAGGGTCGCTGACTATAGGGAGCCGGACTTTCCGCTGGGGGGAAAAGACCTATGTAATGGGCATCCTCAACCTCACTCCCGACTCCTTTTCAGGTGATGGTTTGGTGGGCAATGTGCAATTGGCAGTAGAGAGGGCTTTGCAGATGGCAGCTGAGGGAGCAGATATTATTGACATCGGCGGAGAATCCACTCGGCCCGGTTCGCAACCAATTTCGGTCGACGAGGAGTTGTCGCGGGTGATGCCGGTGATCGAAGCCTTGACTGGTCGTCTTTCTTGTCCGATATCCATCGACACCTACAAAAGCCGAGTGGCGGAGAAGGCTTTGGATGCCGGGGCGGCGATGATCAACGATGTGTGGGGGTTGCGCATGGATCCCGGCCTTGCTGATTTGGCTACCGAACGGAAAGTGCCCATAGTGCTTATGCACAATCGCAGCCAACCCAAGGACGCAGTCCAATCGCAGCGGCTAGGGGGAAGATACTTGGGAGTGGAATACAAAGACCTGCTGGGGGAGATTAGCCAAGAATTGCAAGCCAGCATCACCCAAGCCATTAAGGCCGGTGTCGAAGGGGCTCGGATCATAATCGATCCGGGGATTGGTTTCGGTAAGACGGTAGAGCAGAACTTGGAACTCATCCGCCGCCTTCCCCAACTACAGATTCTGGGCTACCCCATTTTGGTGGGCCCCTCCCGCAAGTCGTTCATCGGCTACACGCTTGATCTCCCTGTTGAGGAACGCTTGGAAGGAACGGCGGCATCGCTGGCCCTGGCTATCGGCGGGGGTGCAGATATGGTGCGGGTGCACGATGTAAAGGAGATGGCCCGGGTGGTGAAGATGGCTGATGCTATCGTGCGTCGGCCAATAACCACAAGTGCTGTTGGCTAAAGAGAAGAATATGTCTAGCAATCTCGCCGACCTATATCAAAAGGTAATCTTGGACAACGGGCTCAGGATCATAACTATCCCCATGCCCCATACCCGTTCGGTGAGCCTGGCTTTCTTTTTGGCCATTGGCTCTCGCTACGAAGAAGCAACTCTGGGGGGCATCTCCCATTTCATTGAGCATATGCTTTTTAAGGGGACGGAGAAAAGGCCCACTGCCAAAGAGGTCTCGGAAGCCATCGAGGGCATCGGCGGGGTTTTCAATGCCTCCACTGGTCGGGAAATGACCATGTATTGGGCCAAAGTACCCCAGGGACACCTGGAACTGGGATTGGATGTCTTAGGAGATATGCTTCTCCATTCCAAATTCGAAGAGGGGGAGTTGGAGAAGGAACGACGGGTCATAATTGAGGAGATCAACCAGACCCTGGATACCCCCGACGACTGGGTGGGGCTGCTCATCACCCAGTTGCAATGGCCCGATCATCCTCTGGGACGGGACATCGCCGGAACCAGAGAAACTATATCGGCGGTGAGCCGCGAGAATATGCTCGGCTACCTGGGAAGGCATTACCATCCCCGCAACCTGGTGGTCAGCGTGGCCGGAAATATGGAGCAGAGCAGGGTCCAGGAGCAATTGGCCCAGGCTTTTGGGGGATGGGGGACAAAAGAGAAAGTTGGTTTCCTCCCCGCCCAGCCCAACCGCAGTGGCCCCCGCACCAAGGTGGGGCACAAAGAGACTGAGCAAGCCCATCTGGCCCTAAGTCTAGAAAGCCTCCCCCGGCTCCATCCCGACCGTTTTGTCCTGCGTCTGCTCAATGCCCTCTTGGGGGAAGGGATGAGTTCCCGGCTTTTCTTAGAAGTGCGGGAGAAAAGGGGGCTGGCCTACAGCGTCCACTCTTACATCGAGCAGCTGGCGGACAGCGGAGCGTTGGGGATCTATGCCGGAGTGGATCCAGAGCGGCTGGAGCCGGCTTTGCAGGCTGTCCTGGGGGAATTGGATCGGTTGCGCCAGGAAGGGGTACCTGGTGCTGAATTTGAGAAGACCCGGGAATTTGTGAAGGGGCGGCTTATGCTACAGATGGAAGATTCCTTGAGCGTGGCCTCCTGGCACGGGAGGCAGGAAATTCTGGACGATCAGATTCTGAGCGTGGATGAGGTGTTGGCTCGGCTGGATGCAGTGACGGCCCAGGACGTCCAAAAGCTGGCCCAGAACCTTTTTCAGACCCCGGCCTTGAACTTAGCGGTGGTGGGTCCTTTTCCTGCCCAAAAAGAAGAAAGGTTGCGAGGTCTGCTACAACTTCCGTAGTTGGCAAAGTTTTTCTTTATCTAGATTTAGCTGGCCCGCAGATGCGGGCTTTATTTCCCTAGAACCCCTGAGATGTTTGGGTTGCTAAGAAGCTGGACAGGGCTGGGTTTTCGCTTGACCCTCTTTGCGCTTATCCTCCTCCTGGAGCGGGGCTCAGTCCCTCCTCGCGACTATTGGAAATACGCGGTTGATCCCTTTTCCGGGCGCTATGTATTCGATTGGCTGGGATACGAGGTCGGATCCCTCACTGCCACCCTGGGCGATTTCTTGCCAAGTGATCTTTCGCCCGGAGAAGAATCGACTGCCCTTGATGAGTATTTTGCTCTAACACAGGAGATCACGCGGGCCGAAGAAGAGGCAGAAGCGGCTCACATCCAAGGTTCTCCTCAGGAAGCCGCAGCCGCGGAAGTGGAACTGGAAGGGCTACGTCAGCGACGGGCGGACATCGAAGGCCGGGTGGAAAGGCTGATCGAACTCCAGGTACAGTATGTCCTCTACCAGCAGGGGATAACTATGTTTATTCCTGGTCTCGTTTTTCCCCCGGTGGAGTTTGAGTTAGAGACTCCCCCCTGGCTCCTTGTCCTTTCGCGGCGGGAGCGGATCGAGACCTTGGAGCGCATCTCCCTCATCCCCAATTTCCCCTTGGCCGAGGTGGAGGCTATTGAGGCTCAAGCCGATGCTCTGGGAGTATCCTCCCTTATCGCCCCCACCGGAGGGATGGCCTCTTATCCCCCGATTGTCACTGAGGAAGGTGGGCTGGCCTACACGCTGGGAGCGGTAGCCCATGAATGGGCGCACAATTACCTCTATTTATTCCCTCTTGGTCAGCACTACAATGACAGCCAAGACCTGATTACCATGAATGAGACAGTGGCCAATCTGGTAGAGGAAGAAATCTCACGAGAGGTTATGCGGCTATATTATCCGGAACTCTATGCTCAGCGAATTGCGGAGGAGAATAGGCCGCCGATGCAGGAAGAACCCCAGGGCTTCGATTTTAATTTCTATATGCGGGAGACGCGGCTCAGTGTGGACGAGTTATTGGCCGAAGGGAAGATAGAAGAGGCAGAGGCCTATATGGAGCAAAGGCGAAAGGGATTAGAGGAGCACGGGATCTTTATCCGCAAGATCAACCAAGCATATTTTGCCTTCTACGGCTCTTACGCCACCGAACCCTCGGCGGTGAGCCCCATTGGAGGCCAGTTACGGGAACTCCTCCAGCGTAGCGGGAGCCTGGCCGCCTTCCTGCAAACCGTGGCCCAGATGAGCACTTATGAGGATTTATTGAGGGCTTTGGGGTAATCCACGGGTTTATTAAAATACCCGGTCACCAGGGATCATTACTCATGGTCGGTCGGACCAGGGCTCTACCGTGCCGACTACGAACCGTGGTCGTTTCTCCTCAATGGCTTGTAAAACTCCTTGGCTGATTTCCTGGTTGGTGAGCCAGCGGGCCCCCCCTGCTTCCTGCACAAACCCGAGAATTATTTCGTGATAGCGGATATTGGACAGGTCGGCAAACTGACTGCGTTGCGAGAGTTCGGCGCGAGACGGATTTATAGAGGTGCTGCCCAGAATATCGAAATATTGGCATGGGTTTTCCGGTGTTCCACAAAGACGGGCGACGGTCAGGGGCGCGTCAGGGGCAGTGCTGTGTATCCAGATGACCGCCAGTTCGATGGGCCCGAAATGCTGGGCGGCATCCTTCAATGCGGTGACTAGTTGTGGAGTATGGTGGTAATCCAGGGATATGGGGTTTATCTCTCCCATCTGTTTTGCTGATTCCTGGGATAGTTCTCGCAACCGCTCTCTGTGGCGGGCGATTACCGAAACCAGAGATCCGCTTTGGGCCAGGGCCAGCGAGACCTCCCATAACATTCCGGTCCCGCCCACCACGAGGGCATGAGGTGAGTTGCTCGGTGCGGGAAAGAGTCCAGCCATCTCTGACCTTTAGATTTGGTAAAGACGGGCGGGCACATGTTCCGCCCCTTTGCTATTTCTCATCCGCCGGCTCTAATAGGGATATGCGGTTGCCCCAGGGGTCTTGGATGCTAGAGAGTTTCCCGAAGGGCCGTTCATCCACCTCCCGTACCTGCCGGAAGCCAGATGCTTTGGCCCGGGCAAGGGTGCTCTGAATGTCGGACACGGTGAGAGATAAGACCGCGCCTCCTCTTTCCTGTTTTATCTCCTCGATCTCTTTTAGTTCCGGAAGGTAATGCAGGGCCAGGGATCCTCCCGTAATTTCATAGCGCGCCCAGTCCTCATCAGCATAGACCGGCTCTACTCCCAGGAAGCGGGAATAGACCCCTTTTGCTTTCTGGAGATCACCAACATAGTAGAATGTGACCCCGATTTTGATTTCTGGGCCTGCCATACTCACCTCCGGTTTCACTCCTCTTCTTGCGGGTAATCCTCGACTTCAAATCCTCCCCCGGGTTGGGGAGTCAAAGATTTGACCTTGAGTTCGGCCTCGTCAAGAAGTTTGCTTAAGTACTGGACCAGTTCCATCCCCCTCTGGAAAAGGCTGAGGGATTCTTCTAGGG
>JACPPX010000026.1 GCA_016190785.1 Chloroflexota bacterium | reverse complement strand
TCATAAGCCTGAGTGGCTTCCTCCGCAATCTGATAGACCCCCCGATGGACATTGGCGTTGTAGCGGCGATAGTAATCGGTCAGGGAGTCGATGACGGCATTGGGTTTCTGGGAAGTGGCGGCATTGTCCAAGTAAATCAAAGGTTTACCGTGGACCTCCCGTTCCAGGATGGGGAAATCCTTGCGAATGGCAACCACATCCAGAGTTTCTTTTATTTTAACTTCAACTTTTTCAGCCATTGTGTTCTCCTCTTTGAGTCTCAACCGCCTCTACCCGGCCGCGGAATTCTGGGATTGGGCCCCGTTGCCCAGTCCGAGAGGCATCTTGGCATCGATAAGGGCTGCAATACGGCTTTTAATCTTTTCCCAGGGCACTCGATCCAGCACCGGAGCCAGGAAGCCGTCGATAACTAGTTTCACGGCAACCTCGCGAGGTAGGCCACGACTCATCAAATAGAAGAGTTGTTCTTCATCCATCTGACCTACCGTAGCTCCGTGGGTGCAGCGCACATCATTGGCCATGATTTCCAGGTTGGGAATAGAATCGGCCCGCGCCTTACCACTCAAGATAAGATTGCGGTTGGCCTGGTAGGCATCCGTTTTCTGGGCCTGGGGGTGGACGCGGATTAGCCCCGAATAGACACTGCGCGATTTTCCGGTGAGCACTCCCTTGTAGAGAAGGTCGCTTTTGGCGTGGTGGGAAATGTGGTCCTGCAAAGTATGGTGGTCAAAGAACTGGCGGCCAGAAGAGAAGTATAGCCCCAACATCTCTACATGGGAACCCGGCCCTTGAAGCAAAGTCTCCACATTAGCCTTGGCCAGCTCCCCACCAAATGCAGTCCCCAGCCATACTAAGGACGCGTCCTTATCTAAAACCGCCCGTTTGGCGCTTATATCGTAAACTTCTTTCCCCCAATTCTGGTGGCTCATGTAGAAAAGCCGAGCCCCCGGCTTGAGAATAATCTCTACCACACCGCTGTGCAGGGATTGGCCCCCCAGGTCGGGAGAATAGTATTCGTCTAGAAAACTAGCCGAGGCCCCTTCTTCAAGGATGATCAGGGTGTGGGAGAAAGTCCCCTGGCCGGGAGTATCCATCCACAGCAGGCTATGGAAAGGTATTTCTACCTCCACTCCCTTAGGTACATAAAGCACCGCCCCTTCGGAGAAAAAGGCACCGTGCAAAGCAGAGAATTTGCTATATGTAGATGGAAGACAACTGGTCATGAAGTACTCCCGAACCAGTTCAGGATACTCCCGCACTGCCTGATCCAGGTCGGTGAAAATCAAACCCCCATTTTTGTCCGACCGAGGGGCAGAATAAACTCCCTTGCCGTTATGGACTATCTTTGCCGCCTCCGGAATGCTCTCGGCTAGAATGGCTTGAATATCCGGGGACAGTTCTTGCAGAGAGCCATGAGGTTCAGACCAGGGGCGAAGTTGGTTAAGTTTGAGTCCGCGGATATCGGTGCGCCGCCACTCCTCATCTCTAAGGGTGGGCATTGGTGTTTCTTCGAAAATCCGCCAGGCTTCCAGACGTCGGGCGAGGAGCCATTCCGGCTCCTCCTTAGCTGCGGAGAGCACCTTCACCGCCTCCACGGAAAAAGTTTCAGTTGTTAGACGGCTAGTTGCAACTTTTTCTTCAGCCAAATTCTCTCCTATCCCAATTGCTGCCGGGCCAAGACATGGTGCCGATATACCCCATCGAGCAGCCTCCACACGGCATCCCTCGCCGCCTTAGCGGCAGACTCAACTGCCTTTCTATCTTCTGGAGTCCGAGCCTCGCTCACTAATATATTTTCTTCCATCGCGGTGTGTTTCTGGTCTATAGTGCGGTGCACCTCAAAATACTCCAGGCCGCGGGGGCTGGTGATCCCATAGAAAGTGGTAAGCCCTTCGATCTTTTTCTCGCTTACTTCCGGGACCTGGGACTCGAACCCCCACAGCGCGGCCACTCCTTCAACGAAGCTTCTATCTTCGACTATGCGACGCAGAGTGCTCACTGCTTCGGTCGTTTCCGGGAGTGGGGTGTGCTGCAGGAAATCACGGCGAGAGAGCCCCAGGGCTTCGCCAAAGCGCAGCCAAAGTTCCGGGTGTTCTTTTTCTTCCCGCAGGTTCTCGCCAAGTCCTGCGACCATTTCGGGTGTTGGGGCCTTGGTTTGAACGGTGCGGACTAACGCCGGGATGGCATCCACCAATTGACAATACTCCTTAGTGTATCCTCGCAGGGCATCCCGAGAGAGTGCTCCCTCTGCCCACTTCTCATAGAAGGAATGGTGCAAAAGGTGGCGGGAGGCAAGTTCTGCCTCCAGCTCCTTTAGCCATATTTGAGATGATCTCTTCATTTTACCCTCCTTGTTTTTGTATTTTCTCATAGAAAAGGGCTAGACTGGCCTGCCCTCCCACCTCTGGCGGGCCGGGCTTTCCACTAGCCCCTCTCGATTTCCCAACAAATTCGGCTTAGCCGACGGAGCCCGCCATCTGCAGCTGGATGAGCCGGTTCATCTCTACTGCATACTCCATGGGCAGTTCCTTGACAATGGGTTCGATGAAGCCAGAGACGATCATCGTCGCCGCCTCGGCTTCGGTAAGACCACGGCTCATCAAGTAGAAGAGCTGCTCATCCCCGATCTTGGAAACGCTGGCCTCATGGCCGATGTTCACCTGGTTCTCGTCGATCTCGATGTAAGGGTAGGTGTCGGTGCGGGACTCCTCGTCTAGAAGCAGAGCATCGCAACGCACATTGGACTTGGCGCCGACTGCCCCCTTGTGCACCTTTAGTAAGCCACGGTAGCTGGCCCGCCCCCCATCCTTGCTGATCGACTTGGAAGTGATGGTCGAGGTGGTGTAGGGGGCGACATGGACGGCCTTTCCCCCCGCGTCCTGGTGCTGGCCTTTGCCGGCGAAGGCCACAGAGAGGACTTCGCCCTTGGCCCCTTTGCCCATGAGGTAGATGCTGGGGTACTTCATGGTCAGTTGGGAGCCCAGGTTCCCGTCCACCCATTCCATAGTCGCATCTTCGTAGGCCACTGCCCGCTTGGTCACCAGGTTATAGACATTGTGCGACCAGTTCTGGATGGTGGTGTAG
>JACPPX010000022.1 GCA_016190785.1 Chloroflexota bacterium | reverse complement strand
TTCTGCCGCAGCGCATCATCTTCTTGGCAGCGGGTGAAATCCCGGGCAAGAGGTTTGAGGTTCCCTTCATGGACCGTGACCAAAAAATCGCGGCCCACAAAAATATCTACTTCAGAACCTCCTAGCCGACGGGAGGCTTTATCGAAAACCGGAAAGTGCATGACCAGGAACAAGTAGTTGTCGTACTCATCGATCTTGGGACGCTGCTGCCGGCTCAGACAATCCTCCAGATCCAGGGGATGGAAAAAGGGGTAGTGCTCCCGCAGATAATCCATCTCCAGGTTGGTGGGCTTCTCAATATTGGTCCAGGCGAGGCTGTTGTGCTGCACTACTTGCAGGTTCATCTCCGCTTCTCCGGCCTTTTCAAGCGTTCCAAACACAAAATTATACATCCCCGATTTCCACCCAGCAACTTTGACGAGAGGAAGGGGCTCAGGTAAAATGCATAGAGCAATACATACCGCAGGAAATCTGGCCGACTCTCGCCGTCGACCGTTGGGGAGGGAAGTGAACAATGAAGATTAAAAATTCGATGAAGACCGAGGTGTTTTCCGTCCGATCCGGCACCAGGATTAAGGAAGCGGCGGCCCTCATGGTGGAGAAGCGGGTGGGGACCCTGCCGGTGGTAGACGCCGAGAACAAACTCCTGGGCACCCTGACCATGCGGGGGGTGCTGGGGCTCTTTCTCCCCGACTTCCTCCGTCTTCTGGAAGATGTGGACTTTGTCAAGGATTTTGGGGCACTGGAGACCCCTCCCCGGGAGGAAATCGAGCGGGTTAGGAATATGGGGGTGGATGAGGTGATGCAAGAACCGGTGGCGGTCGAAGAGGAGGCAGAACTGATCCGGGCTTTCTCCCTAATGGTGAAGCATAGGCTTTCCAACATCCCGGTGGTACGGGATGGAAAACTGGTAGGGATTGCCTCCCGGGTGGACATCGGTCGTCGATTCTTGGAGTTTTTGGAGGGCAGTTGATGTCGCCCCCCCTGGTCAGCGGAATTATCTTTCTCCTGACCTTCGCCGCCATATTGGCAGAGAGGGTACACCGTACCATCGTGGCTCTAACCGGAGCCCTGGCCATGGTGGTAGCCGGGCTGATCATGGGCTTTTACTCCGAAGAACAGGCTCTCCAGAGCTTAGATCTCTATACCTTAGGGTTGCTCCTGGGGATGATGGCCCTGGTCCGCATGCTGGAAAACACCGGGTTCTTCGAGTACCTGGCCATAGTCACCGCCAAGCGTTCCCGCGGCACCCCGTGGCTGCTCCTCATTATCCTGGGAACGGTTACTGCCGTGGCTTCAATGTTTCTAGACAACGTGACTACCGTGGTCTTTATGGTGCCGGTGACCATAATCATCGCTGAAATCATGGGCCTGAGGCCGGTCCCTTTCCTCATAGCCGAGGTGATCCTCTCCAACGTGGGCGGGGTGGCTACCCTGGTAGGGGATCCACCTAACATCCTCATCGGATCAGCCGCCGATTTGAGCTTCATCGATTTCGTCTTCCATCTCGCCCCCCCTGTCTTTTTTGCTTGGCTGGTCTCCATAGTTTTGCTTACCATCATTTTTAGAAAAGACTTATTCAAGAATCCAACTGATGTCGCAGCTCTTCTCCAGCTGGATCAGAAGGAAGCGCTAAAGGATCCCGTAGCCTTAAAAAAAATACTGATTGTGCTCACCGGGGTCGTAATATTTTTCTTCATCGAACACCTTCTGGGGGTCTCCCCGGCCCTCGTGGCTTTGGGAGGGCTGTCCCTGGCTCTAATCTGGACCCAGCCGGATGTGGAGAAAACTTTGGAGTCTGTAGAGTGGAATGTACTTGTTTTTTTCGCGGCTCTGTTTGTTTTGGTGGGAGGTCTTGATGCTTCTGGAGTTCTCGACGCTGTGGCTCGTACTTTCAGTCGTGATGCACAAACCAATCCCCTCGTGACTAGCATACTAATTCTTTGGGGCTCTGCCCTTCTCAGCGCAGTGGTGGACAACATTCCCTTGACCATTGTCATGATTCCCATTATCCAAGAAATGGCCTTGGGGGGGGTTAATGTGACACCCCTGTGGTGGGCTTTGGCCATAGGCGCAGGCTTTGGAGGCAACGGAACCCCCATAGGTTCCACCGCCGGGGTGATTGCTTTAGGACTGAGCGCCAAAACCCGTACCCCCCTCACCACCCCCACCTGGCTCCGTTCCGCCACGGTGGTAATGGTAGTCACCTGCCTTGTGGCAACCGTATTTTTTGTGCTGGCTTTTGATTTTTTGAGTCGCTAATTTGATATCAGCCATGTCCTCCGAACTTGCCATTCTACTCCTTCTGGCGATCATCATTTTTGCCGCCAAAGCCGCAGGATTTCTTTCCACCCGCTTGGGGCAACCAGCAGTCCTGGGGGAACTCACTGCTGGCTTACTTTTAGGACCCAGCCTGATAGATATTCTCAATCAAACACCCTTCGCGGCCGTACATCTAGAGGAAACGGTCTTCCTTCTTGCCGAGGTAGGAGTCATCTTCTTAATGTTCATGGCCGGCTTGGAAGTAGATTTGGAAGGGATGCTGGGGGTGGGCCGGGCTTCAGTGCTGGTTGGAGTCCTCGGGGTCGTTGCTCCGGTGGCTCTGGGGGCAATCACTGCGCTGCCCCAGGGCTACTCTTGGGAAGCCAGTCTGTTCATAGGCATCGTCCTGGCCGCCACCAGCGTAAGCATCTCTGCCCAGACCCTTATCGAATTTGGTCGGCTCAGATCGCGGGAGGGACTGTCTCTCCTAGGAGCTGCAGTTGTTGACGATGTCTTGGTAATCCTGGTTCTTTCTTTTTTTGTGGCCTTTGTAGGACCAGCTGGGGCCGATCCCCTACAATTAACTTGGATTGTGATCCGGGTGGTTTTGTTCTTTGCAGTAACTTTGGCCCTCGGGTTCTGGCTCTTACCTCTCTTGACCGGGCCAATTGCCAATCTAACTATTAGCGAGGGCATCACCGCCTTTGCCGTGATCCTCGCCTTGACTCTGGCTTGGACAGCAGAGATAGGTGGCGGAGTGGCAGCTATCACTGGAGCTTTCCTGGCCGGCCTTTTCCTTTCGCGTACCCACCCACGGCAGGATATGGAAAGAAACATGCACGCCCTAACCTATTCCTTTTTTGTTCCCATCTTTCTGGTGAGCGTAGGTTTGCGAGCAGATTTAAAAACCCTAGGGGAGGCAGGAATGGGGTTCATGCTGGCTCTTACTGCCGTGGCCGTCCTTTCTAAAGTGCTGGGCTGCGGGATGGGGGCATGGTTAGGAGGCTTCACTCCCAAACAGGCACTGCGGGTGGGCATTGGGATGATTTCCCGTGGAGAGGTAGGATTGATCGTTGCCGCGGTGGGTCTGGTGGAAGGATTCATCACCACCGAAACCTATACCGGAGTAGTGGTGCTGGTAGTGATCACAACCCTGATCACTCCGCCCTTGCTGCGCTGGTCTTTTGCAGGAGAGGAGGTGCAAAATGGCTGAGCTTGTGATCTTCGTCTTAGACGATCCAGAAAAGTCTCCTGCACTCTTGGAGGCGTGGGAAGATGCAGGCGTTACGGGAGTGACTGTCTTAGAGAGCACAGGCATGGCCCGGCTACGGGGCCGTCTGACTCAGGACGATGTTCCCCTCTTCCCCTCCCTTCGCCAGCTCTTCGCCAAAGGGGAGCTGCACCACTTGACCTTCCTGCTGGTGGTAAAAGATGAAGGGGAGCGCGAAAGGGTAGTTGCTGTCATCCGTAGCACTGTGGGGGACCTCGACCAACCCAATACCGGCATTCTCTTCGTCATTCCCCTGACCTACACTTGGGGATTAAGAGAGCAAAAGGATTAAACCAAAAATTGACTCCTCCTTCTTAGACAGGTATAATTTTGAACAAGGACCTGGCGTTGAATAAGTTGCGCTTGCGCTACGGCTCGGCCCTCAAGTGGCTACTCCCGGGGATGGGGATCAAACGATGGCTTCTCCTCCTCTTTATGGGGATCACGGTACTCAGCCTCGGTGCGGCATATGTCTTGGTGGAGTTCTATCGCACTTATACCTTTCCTGAGTTTGTTTATTATCTGACTTTGCAATTCCTCCCCCGTGCCGCCCGCGGATTCCTCTTTGGGGTGCTGGGCACCGGCTTCATCATCATCGCCATTGTCCAACTCAACCGCTCCCTCCTTTCTGCTTTCCGTTCCCCGGGGCAAAGCCCCCTGGTGGACATCATCTACCGCCACCGCTACGCCCGCCGTGGCCCGAAAGTGGTAGCCATCGGCGGAGGCACGGGTCTCCCTACTCTGCTCAAAGGATTAAAAGAGCATACTACTAACCTCACCGCTATCGTCACCGTGGCTGATGACGGAGGGAGCTCCGGGCTCCTCCGCCGCGAATTGGGGCTTCTCCCTCCTGGGGATTTCCGAAATGCCATTTCCGCCCTAGCCGACTCGGAATCCCTTATCAACCAACTCTTCCAGTATCGGTTCAGCGAGGGGATGGGGCTCAACGGCCACAGTTTCGGGAACCTGTTCATCGCCGCCATGGCCGGGGTCACCGGCAACTTTGAAAAGGCGGTCCTCGAATCCGGGAAGGTGCTAGCCATCCAGGGCCAAATCTTTCCCTCCACCCTGGAGAATGTGACCCTCTCCGCTGAATTCCAGGGGGAGCCGCAGGGCCGCCAGGTGCAGGGCGAATCAGAGATACCCAAAGTGGGGGCCCCCATCGCCCGGGTGTGGCTGAGCCCTCAGAAAATAGATGCTTATCCGGGTTCGGTGCAGGCCATCCTGGAGGCGGAGATGGTCACCGTTGGCCCCGGAAGCCTGTACACCAGTGTCCTCCCCAATCTGCTGGTCCCGGGGATTGCCGAAGCCCTGAAAGCTAGCACTGCGCTGAAAGTCTATGTCTGCAATGTCGCTACCCAGCGGGGGGAGACGGATGGCTTCACCGCCGGGGATCATGTGCGGGTCTTGGAGGAGCATGTGGGGGTAAAATTCGATTTTGTCCTGGCGAACAGCAACCTAGAAGTCGACCTTCCCCCCGGAGTGCAGCCGGTACCTCCCCAGAAATCAACCGAGCAGAACTGGCGCTTGGTCCGGGCAGATATGGTGGATAAGGAAAATCCATGGCGTCACGACCCCCAGAAACTCGCCGAGCAACTTATGGAAATATACTGGTCGGAGCGAAGGGTGTAAACCAAGGGGGCAAAATGAAGACAGCAAAGGATGTGATGACCAAAGAGGTGGTGAGCATCGGGCCCCAGGCTACGGTGGCCGAGGCCATGGCCAAAATGTCGGAGAAGAAGGTCACCAGCCTGCTGGTGGAGCGGGCCGGCCCCCAGGACTCTTATGGATTTATGAGTCAGCGGGATGTGATCACCAAGGTGGTGGCTAAGGGCAAAGATCCGGAGGAAATGAAGGTGGCGGAAATCATGTCTAAGCCGATCATCACCGTCCCCCCTGATACCACGCTTCAGGATTGTGCCATGCTCATGGAGCGGGCCGGGATCCGCCGCGTCCTGGTCTACGATGGAAAGCAGGTAGTCGGGATCCTTTCTTCCACCGACATCTTCCGCGCCTCATTGGATTAAGGAGGAATTATGGCGGTAAAAGTCGGGATCAATGGCTTTGGGCGGATTGGCCGCCAGGCTTTCCGGGCGATATACGAGAAGTACCCCAAAGAACTGGAGGTGGTGGGGGTCAATGACCTGACCGACAACCAGACCCTGGCCCATCTCCTCAAGTATGACTCCAACTACGGCCGCTTCCCCGGGGAGGTGAAAGTTGCGGAGGGGACCTTTTTTGTTGACGGCCGCAAAATCCAAACCTACAGCCAGTTCGACCCCCGCCTCCTCCCCTGGAAGGACCTGGAGGTGGATATAGTCATCGAATCCACGGGAGTGATGACCGAAGGAGAGAAAGCGGCCCTCCATCTGCAAGCGGGGGCCAAGAAGGTGATCATCACCGCCCCGGCCAAGGGAGAGGACCTCACCATCTGCCTGGGGGTCAACCATGAGGAGTATGATCCGGCGCGGCACCACGTCCTCTCCAACACCTCCTGCACCACCAACTGTGCCTCCCCGGTGGCCAAGGTGCTCAATGACAGTTTCGGAATAAAGCGAGGCATCATCAGCACCGTCCACTCCTACACCAACGACCAACGCATCCTGGATCTCCCCCACAAGGACCTGCGCCGCGCCCGGGCGGCGGCTTTGAATATCATCCCTACCACCACCGGGGCGGCCAAGGCGGTGGGGAAAATCATCCCCCAACTCAAAGGGCGGTTCGATGGCCTGGCCCTACGGGTCCCCACCCCCACTGTATCCCTAATCGATTTTGTGGCGGAACTGGAAAAGAAAGCCACTCCCGAAGAAATAAACAGCGCCTTCCGCCAGGCGGCAGAGGGCCCGCTTAAGGGCATCCTGGATTATAGCGAGGAGCCGCTGGTCTCCATGGATCTCAAGGGCGACTCCCACTCGGCCATCGTCGATGGCCTCTCCACTATGGTTATTGACGGCAATATGGTGAAAGTAATGGCCTGGTACGACAACGAGTGGGGCTACTCCTGCCGCGTCGCCGACCTGACCGCCTATTTGGCAAAGAAGGGTTTCCCCGAGCCAGCCAAGGCTCCGAAGGAGAAAGCAAAGGTCACGGCAGAAGAAGAGAAGATGGCCCAGTATTAGATGAATGCCAAATCAAGCGCCCCGTAATAACCGGGGCGCCTTTAATATGTCTTGCATTTATTAAGGATCTTTGGCTGGGATGAAGGTATAATCCCTCTTACAGTAAGTTTGTTCAATAGATTGCGTTTAATCACTAGTTAAGCATCCCCAAGAGTCCATCTCCCGGTCGTGAAAAAGTGGTGCTTGAAAACTCTCTGAACATCTTCACTGATGGTTCCTCCTTCTCAAGACCAAGAGTCGGCGGAATAGGTATTCGCTACGTCACCATTGATGCCTCAGGGAATGAACAAATAAGAGACTTGGCTCTTCCTGGGTACAAGGGTGCGACGAACAACCAGATGGAGCTGCACGCCTGCATATCTGCGTTGAAGGAAGCGAAGCGACTTTCCATGGCGGCCGGTGCACATAAGATAGTAATTTACACCGACTCTGCCTATGTCGCTGGCAACTACAGCAAAGCAATGTTTCAATGGTCAAAGACTCGATGGCTTACTCGCTCTGGCCGTCCTGTCCTAAACGCGGACTTATGGAAGGAACTCTTAAAGCAAGTTAAGAAGGCTGGTATGAGGGTTGAGATCCGCTGGGTTAAGGGCCATGCGAAGAGCACTCACAACAAAGTGGCCGATAAGTTGGCCAGAGAGTCCGCAAGGAAACCTTTCTACAAGCCGCTTTCGGTAGTCACAGTAAGGAGGAAGCTCTCCCCACGCTCCGTCGATGTTGGTTCTGTTCCTATGGAAAGGCAAAGGATGACCATTAGGGTGATCACTTTGGAATTCCTCGAACCTCAGCACCTCTGGAAATGTAAATACGAAGTCATGAGCAGGAAAAGCAAGTATTACCGAAATGTGGACATCATCTATTCAAATCCTGCCGACCTTCTCAAACCTGGTCATACGTATTATGTGAAAGTGGGCTCGAGCACCAGCAACCCCCGGATCGAGAAGGTCTTTCGCGAGATAGTCCGTAAGGAAGCCACAGCTGATGTCATCGCGAATCCATTGTCCGGGCCATATGACAACTCGCTGGATGCGACCGGGACCGCGGTCGAAAATAGCAACTAGGCCTGCCTTTGGAGCCGTCGTAAAGTGGGCAGGGGTGAGCCAGCTTGGTCCGGCAGCTTACCTCCCGACCTTTGCTCCCAAAGGCCGCTTTATTTTATAATGCCCCAGTAAATTCGCCTGGGGCGATTTGCAGTCCACTGGAGGTGAAAAATGGCGCAAACCAAGAAGGGGCCACCCATCAGCGATGAGGCGGTGAAGGCTAGGACGGGCAAGACCTGGCCGCAGTGGTTTAGCACTCTGGAACGGGCAGGGGGCAAGGAGATGACCCACCAGGAGATGGTGGCCTACTTGGGGAAGAAGCACGGGGTAGACCCCTGGTGGCAGCAGATGGTGACCAATACCTATGAGCAGCAAATCGGCCGGCGGAAAAAATACTCCACCGGGGCCGGGGATTATCAGGTCAGCATAAGCCGGACCTTCAGCGTCCCCCTGGAAAAACTTTACAAATCCTGGGAGGACTCCCGAACCCGCAAGAAATGGATGCCGGGCGAAGGCTTCACTGTGCGCAAGGCCACCCCCAATAAATCCCTGCGCATCACTTGGAGGGACAACACCAATGTGGAGGCCAACTTCTACGCCAAAGGCCCCCAAAAGAGCCAGGTAACGGTGCAACACACCAAGCTGACTAATCAAACCGAAGTGACCCGCATGCGCTTCTATTGGGCTAAGGTCCTGGCCGCCCTCCAAGCCTGGCTGGAGCCCCGAGAGCGACTCGCCGCCAAATAACCCTCGTCAAAAATGGCAGAGCAAGGGTAGATTGATTATGGCTTCCTCGACAAACTGGTCGAGGGGGTAAAGCTGGCCCACATGCGGGATTACACCCCATCCGAAAATTCCTAGACCAACTCACTCGTGGCTGTGGGGCGAAAATTCGTGGAGCAGCCAAGTTGCGATGTTGGAGGATTAACATTCTGATTTAGGAGGCTCCATGACCAGGCGAGTCATAGAATCGAAAAACCTTGTGCTCGTGCTCCTGTTTATGGCGGTGGCTTGCCGCCCGGCAACTCCAACCGTTACCCCAGGCAGTTCCCCACCCTCGCCGACACCGAAAGCCGATGTTGTCCCCAGCGCCTCAATTCTAATTGGAACCGAATATATCCTTATTGATAATCCGGCCAGGACAATGAATTTAGCCGAAATGTTGGCTCCTATCGGCCTGGCCGTGGCTAAACCGTTGCCGGAACATATTGAGTGGGGCAAGATGCAACCTTCTCCAGATGCACCGATCGACTTCGATAGTTTAGACAACTTTGTGCGCCAGTTTCAGGCGGCCGGTTTCACGGAACTGATCCTCGCTCTAAAATCGCACAGCCCTTGGGCCTCGAAAAGCTATGGACTATTCGTCCAGGCCAACGATTCCCCAAAGGCAGAGTACATGGATGATTAT
>JACPPX010000027.1 GCA_016190785.1 Chloroflexota bacterium | reverse complement strand
TCACCCCATCCCTCTCCCTCAAGGGGAGAGGGGAGGAAAAGATGCGGGGTACTGGCGGCGATAGGATTGTGGCGATTGATTTAGCAAAATATCTTAAAGCCTGGTAGAATGCCTCGGGTTTGCTTCGAGCCTAGGGAGTCGGAATGAAGAAAATTTTGGTAATTATTTCTGCGACGACTTTCTCACTAGCCTTCTTTCCAGAAGTTACTTTGGGCAAGAATATCGCCCCATCTCCTATATTGAATGAGGACTTTCTTTTGCTGGCCTCGGTCTTGGGCTGGCTTCTGCCTCTAGGTCTTGTCCTTCTCGCGGTGGGAGCCTCCCCGGAGGAACAGGCCAAGCGAACTACTACTTGGGGACTGGCCGCGATTCCCATTGCCATATTAGCCTATGCTCTTCTAGGGTTTGGGTTTCAATTCGGAGGACTGGGTTTGGTTTCGGATCTTCCCGGTGCGGAGAATCTACGGCGGGAATGGTCACCCCTTGATCTGGCCTGGGGGCCGGGCTGGGGATTGATCGGCCTGGACGCCTTCAACTTGTTGGGTGGAGACTTCTCTCCTGGGCTATTCATCGTTTTTCTACCTCAGGTCCCGCTTCTGGCCGGGGCAGTGGTCATCGCCACGACTTCTCTCGCTGCACGGATTCGTTTCTCACAGGTTTTTATCTTGGCTTTGTTCACTGGGGCACTTTTTTATCCAATACTGGGGAACTGGATCTGGGGGGGAGGCTGGCTTTCTCAGTTGGGCCATACTGTATCCTTAGGCCACGGCACGATAGACTTTGGTGGGGCAATCACCGTATTTGGCCTGGGTGCGACCCTGGCATTGGTTGGAATCCTGGTGCTGGGAGTTCGACTCCCGCAAGTGCGCGGGCCAGTAGCCCCACCGCCGGTCCACTTTCCGCTACTGGCCACTATTGGGACCTTCTTTGTCCTAGTGGGCAGCATGATCCTGGCTCTGGGCAATCCACTGTTGCCTGATGGAGCATTTAACGCCCAAGTGGGAGTGAACATTATCCTCGCCGCGCTGGGGGGATTGCTTATGGCCGCACTCTACACTTGGTTTGTCACCGGCAATCCGGATCAACTCATGACTATGCGCGGCGCAGTGGCTGGCCTGGTGGGAAGCTTAGTCATCGGCCAATTTGCCGCTCCCTGGGCTGCTTTGCTTCTGGGGGCATTGGTCGGAGTTTTGCTCCCCTTTGTGGTCTATTTCGTGGAGCAGAAATTGCGCTGGGAAGATCCCACAGCGGGCATCGCTACTTTTCTGATGCCCGCACTTTTAGGTTTTGTTTTTTTAGGAGTCTTTGCTGATGGTCGGCAAGGTGCGGGGTGGAACGGGGTAGGAACGAACGAATATCTAGGGGTGCCAGGGCAGGGGGTATCCGGTTTGTGGGTCGCTCCCGGGTTTCAGCCCACCCCTGGCCAACTATATGCCCAGTTAGTGGCCCTCGGTGCGCTTCTCCTAATTTTCCTGTTCGCCGGGCTCTTCTTTAAGGCCCTGGCCCGATTGGGAATGCCCACTTCGCCTCCACCACTTGCGGCGAAACGACAGATCCAAGCTGAGCCGGCTCCGCCCCCAAAGCCTCCTAGGAAGACTCGCTCTTTAGGTTAGACGCGGCCTGGAGGAGGGCGATGACCTCCTCATCGCTGGTCTGGCCAAACTCCAGATAAAAACTGCCCACTGCCCAGAATACATCGGCGGGATATAGACAGATGACCTTATCCGCCTGGTCTTTGAACCGCTCCAGGGTATCCCGCGGGGCGACGGGGATGGCGAGAATAAGTTCTTTGGGCTGGGATTTTCGCAGGGACTGAAGGGTAGCGGCCACTGTAGCCCCGGTGGCTATTCCGTCGTCCACCACGATGACGGTCTTATCCGCAATTTGCGGTCCTGGCCCTTCCCCGCGATAGCGGCGCAGGCGGCGCTGGATCTCCGCCGTCTCCTTGGTTGCTTCTTGAGCAATATAGTTATCCGCTACCCCTAGACTCTTAACCAGGCCGCGGTCAATAACCATATTCCCATCACTGGAGACGGCCCCGATGGCCAGTTCTGGATTCTGGGGGGCTCCTATCTTGCGGGTGATGTAAACCTCTAGAGGGGCCCGCAGGGCTTGGGCCACTTCATAAGCCACTACCACCCCCCCTCGGGGTATGCCTAAAATCAAAACATCGTCCCGGTTTTGATATGCAGTTAATTCTTTGGCCAGGAGCCTTCCCGCCTCCTGCCGATCCTGAAATACCATTTCGTCCTCGGGGTAAATCGTTTTGCTCTTAGAGAGCCAGGCTCTGCTTTCTGACCGGTTTCTTAAGCGAAAGTTTTATCGCGTCAGCGCCTACTCGAGTCGACCGCGAGATCTTGCTCCCGGTTTTTTGGCCAAATCAAGTGCTTTGGCTACTGCATCTTCTGCGTCCTTAGCCAGGATCAGATGCTCCCCCGGCAGTTGCCAACTCCCCAGTCCGACGACAGGAACACCGTGTTTGAGGGCTAAGCCAATCTCGGAAAGGGTTCCGTAGCCACCGCTGATGGCGATCACCGCCTGAGCAGAGATAGCCACGATTACATTGCGGGCTTGGCCCATTCCAGTGGCGATGGGGAGGTCCACATAGGGGTTGGCTTCGCCAGGATTGGTTCCGGGCAGGACGCCGATGGTAAGCCCTCCATTTTCCTTTGCCGCGCGGCAAGCGGCCTCCATTACCCCTCCCAATCCGCCGCAGATGATCGTCGCCCCGTTCTTGGCCAAGAGCCGTCCCACTTCTTCTGCCTGAAGGGCGACATCAGGAGGGCACTCGGCGTTGCCAATGACGGCAATGATCATCTCTTACCCCTCGAGTGAGAAGTATTGAAGAGGAGTGTATTCTGCTCCGCTGGGCTTAAGAATACTCTGCATAAGAGTAATTCTTTTGACCTCTATCCTCCCCAGTTCCCCAACCGCGGTGGCGGAGATGATTTGTCCCATCTCGCGGCGGGCGGGGGAGTGGATATTTTCTCTAACCCGGCCCAGGGTCAGGTGGGGGTTGAAAGACCGGTTTTCACGGGGGAAGCCCAGGGATTCCATCTCTGCCTCAATCTTAGAATGCAAGCGGTTTAGGTTGTCGTCAAAAGTATGGCAACCTACCCAGACCACCCTGGGGTTGGTCGCATTGGGGAAGCATCCAAGTCCGCCGAAGGCCAGCGAAAAAGGGCTGATGCCTTGCTTTCCTTTTTCCAGCCCAGAGGCAATCTCGGGAAGTTTTCCTTTGGGCACTTGCCCCAGAAATTTGATGGTGAGGTGGATGTTCTGAGGATTGACCCAACGAACCTCGTCGGCGGCAATTTTCTCTTTAAGGAGTGATTGCACCTTAGCCAACTCTTTGTGGAGGGGGTCCTCAAGTTCAATGGCTACGAAGCCGCGGATTGTGTCCATCTCTGCCGGGCATTATAGCACAGCATTTCCTAAGCGGTGGCAGGCTGTTGATCCTTAGGCGACAAATAATTAGGGGCGCGATTGTTCTGGCGCCCCTCTGTTGCGAACCAGTGCTCGACTATGACCAATGCTCAATCGCCCACTCCAGTTCTTGGGGGGTGACGGTGGCATTGCCCAGTTTTCTTACTACCAGCCCGGCGGCGTAGTTTGCCAGATGTATCGCCTTTAGAATATCCGCTCCGGCGGCCAAGGCCAGGGTGGCCACGGCGATGACCGTGTCCCCGGCTCCGGTGACATCAAAGACTTCGCTGCGGTTGGCGGCGGGGAGGTGCCAGGTTTGCTTTTTAGTGATGAGGCTCATCCCCTCACTTCCGCGGGTGATGAGCAGTGCCTGGGCATTGATCTCTTTCATTAATTTTTTGCCAGCATCTGCAAAATCTTCATCCCCTTCCAGATTGTGGCCGATGGCCTGCTCGGCCTCGCCGCGGTTGCACTTCACCAGGTCGAACCCCTGAAACTTGCTCAGTTCCCCTTGGGAATCCACGGTCAAGACCTTCTTATTGGCTTTGGCTAACTTCTGGGCCCGCTCCGCTACCTCCGGGCTGACCACCCCGGTCTTATAGTCAGAGAGGAGGATGGCCTGCACCCGGGGTGCGGTCTCTTCAAGATTAGAGAGCAATCTTTGCCTGAAGGCCGGTCCGGGGAGGGAACGATCCACCCGATCCACCCTCGCCACCTGCTGCGGCGCGACCAGCATCCCTTCGGCTAGGATGCGGGTTTTGGTGGTGGTAACTCGGGCGGGATCGATAACCACTCCTTGGGTGGATAGCCCGTATTCCTGGAGTTTCTGCAAAAGGGCCTGGCCGGCCGAGTCGTCGCCCACAATGCCCAGGGGAAGGGCGACTCCTCCCAGGGAGGAGATATTGAGGGCCGGGTTGGCGGCACCTCCCGGCAACTGGAAGCGGCGGGTGAATTCCAGGACGGGGATGGGGGCTTCGCGGGAGAGACGGTTGGCCTGGCCAACGATATAGTCATCGAGGAAGAGGTCACCGACGACGGCGATGCGCCGCCCGGCGAAATCGGGAAGGATGTCGAGCAAATCTTTTTTGTCCATTTCCTTGTCTTCTCTTGATTAGCCTCGCCTGTTTCTCAAAATCAGCCAGACAAAGTAGGGGAGGGCTAACATCCGCCGCCACCGCCAGGGTTCGACCAAAAGACGGAAGAGCCACTCCAGTCCTATCCGCTGCATCCAGCCCGGGGCGCGGGGCACACTCCCGGCGATGAAATCAAAAGCCCCACCCACCCCCATAGCCACTGCCACCCCCAGTTTCTCTCTATTTCGGTAAATCCACAAATCCTGCTGTGGCACCCCGTAGGCCACCAGCAGGATATGGGGTTTGGCCTCTCGCACTAAGTCCAGGATTTTATCCTCTTCCTCCCTTGCTGGCGAGCCAGCGTAGGTTCCGGCAATAAACAGACCGGGGTTTTGGCTCTGCAATTTTCGGGCGCCCTCGGCGGCCACCCCTTCTTTTCCCCCCAGAAGAAAAAGCCGCCATCCCCGCTCAGCAGCAACTCGGGCTATTGAGTGCACAGTGTCGGTGCCCGTCACCCGTTGGTGGAGGGGAGTGCCCAGCACTCGCGAGGCCCATAGCAATCCCACCCCATCGGGAAGGCAAAGATCCGCTTCTTTTAATACTCGCCTGAATTCCTCGTTCTTTTGGGCCGCGACCACAAACTCCGGATTCACAGTCACTATCTGGTGGGAGCCACCAGCGGAAATGAACTGGGCGATGTGTCCTATTGTTTCCTCCTGGGTGAGATTGTCGACGGGCACCCGCAGGATTTGAATGCGATCTCTTTGCATCTTCATCTCGAGGAAACTAGGTCGGGCGGCCCACTTTTTCCAATACAGCAAAAGTTTGCTCGGCACATTTTTGCCAGGTGAAACTTTTTGCTCTTTCTTTGCCGCGGGCGACTAATTCCGTTCGCAATCGCTCATCGCGGAGCACTTGGGCTATCGCCTCCGCCCAAGCCTGAGCATCTTGAGGGTCGACGAGCAGCGCGGCATCTCCTGCCACCTCAGGAATGGAGGAGGCGTTGGCAGCTATAACCGGCACCCCACTGGCCATGGCCTCCACAATGGGCAGGCCAAATCCTTCATAAAGGGAGGGAAAGACAAAGAGCCATGCCCTTTGGAGTACAGCCCCCAGATCTTGGGAGGCAATATATCCCGGAAAGTGTATTTTGTCCTGCAAGCCGGATTCTGAGAAATTTTTGTAGATGCTATCGGAGAGCCAGCCCTTTTTACCGGCGAGGACTAGGTGAGGCGTGTCC
>JACPPX010000021.1 GCA_016190785.1 Chloroflexota bacterium | reverse complement strand
TCCCACTCCGCCTCCCCCGCCGGATGGGATCTCCATTGTGCCTGGGTTTGCGGTGGCCGTTTTCGCGGAAGGGCTGAACAAGCCTACTTCCATAGCCCTCGCACCGGATGGCCGGCTTTTTGTGGCCGAGGTGGGTGGAGAGATTGTTATTTTGGAAGATGCTGATGGGGATGGCTTTGCCGAGTCCCAAAAATTATTTGCCGAATTCGCCGGCCAACCTCTGGGAATAGCCTTCCGCCCCAGTACCGGGGAACTCTATGCTTCCTTCGGTGGGGTCATTGCCATTCTCCCCGACCGGGATGGTGATGACCGTGCCGATGGCCTAGTGAGGATTATAGAACTTCCCGCCGATGGCTGGCACCGCAACAACGGCATCGCTTTTGGGCCCGATGGGCGGCTGTACATCACCCTCGGCTCTTCGTGCAATGCCTGCGAGGAGGGCGACCCCTGGCGGGGGACGATACTGGTGGCGAATCCCGATGGCAGCAATGCGCGGGGCTATGCCAAGGGGCTACGCAATGTCTATGATCTGGCCTTTCATCCCCTCACCGGGGAACTCTATGCCACGGACAACGGGGTGGATGACCTGGGGCCGGACCTCCCCCCCGAGGAACTTAACCGCATCGTAGAAGGTGGAGACTACGGCTGGCCCTACTGCTATGGCCAGAACCTGCCTAACCCTAACTTCCTGCCAAAAACTTCCTGTGCAGACAAAATAACGCCGGTGGCAGAAATGGAGCCTCATTCCTCGGCAGATGGGATGGTTTTCTACACTGGAGGTCAGTTTCCCGCGGAGTACCGCAACAACCTATTCGTAGCCCTGTGGGGCTCTTGGTCCTACCTCACCGACCCCCCCACCGGACGCAAGGTGGTGCGCATAATACTTCCGCCTTCGGGAAGCAGTTCCCAGGCCATGGTCAGCAATTTCATGACCGGACTAGGGAATCCCCTCGACCTAGCAGTTGTGCCCGCGGGGCAGCCCTTGGCCGGGCAATTGCTCATCGCCGATTATAGCGCGGGAAAGATTTACCGGGTGTGGGCGTTGGATTGAGCAAGGAGTCCAGAAATGTCAACCAAATTCCGCCCCAAAGACAAGCGCTGCTATGTTCTGATCGGATACGCCCCCAAGGGGACCAGTTTCCGCAAGGCGAACCTAGCCCTCAACGAGTTCATCTCTGACCCGCGGCGGGGATTGGTGCTTTTCCACGACCATTTTATGGGCACTCCCGGAGGAGTGGCCCTCTTCGGGGTGGAGAGTGCGGAGCAACTAAAAGCTCTAAAAGAACGGGGGCCTTTGAAAGGGTGGCGAATAAAACTTCATCCCCTCATCTTTGCCGAAAAGCCAATCGAGTTTCTCTACCAGAGTGATTTCACCATGACCGTATATCGCCAGAAGCGGCTCAAAGATTTGTTCGCCGAGTATCTACAAAGCGAATACGCCCAAGATATTGACGAGAGAGCCGCCGGGACATAAGGAAACGCGCTCCGCTCGCCCATGAGACAACCTCTAACGATTTTGGTCTACCCGGTAAGACAGGTCGAGGGCCAATGGGAATACCTGCTCCTGAAGAGGTCTCCGAGGCGCGATGGATTTTGGCAAGGGGTTTCCGGCGCGGTTGAAACGAGAGAATCCCTGGCCGAGGCAGCAAGCCGAGAACTACAAGAAGAAACTGGATTTCTGCCTTCCCGGCTGGAGGAGATCCATTACTCTTATTCCTTTCCCGTCTCGGATCAATGGCGAGAAGCATTCTCTGCCGGCACGGAAGAGATCGTCGAGCATGTTTTTGTAGCCTTTCTGGGTAGCAAAGTGCAGCCCGTGTTATCCGCGGAGCATGAAGCGGGGCGCTGGTGCCGCTTCGACGAAGCCCTGCAACTCCTTCTCTGGGAAGATAACAAAGAGGCCCTGAAGCAGGTGGATGCTTACTTGCGGCATGGCTGAGGATGTGGATTACCGCGAACTATGACTAGAGCTGAACCGTGGAAGATAGCTGCGGCTTTAGCCTCCATCTACTTTATTTGGGGCTCCACTTATCTCGCTATCCGCTTCGCCATCGAGACTATTCCTCCATTTCTGATGGCCGGGACCCGGTTTATACTTGCGGGAGTGCTCCTCTATCCCTGGGCTCGCTGGAGAGGGTCTGCCCCACCACAGCCAGCCCATTGGAAATCAGCACTAATCATCAGCGGCCTACTCCTTTTGGGGGGGAACGGCGGTGTGTCCTGGGCGGAACAGCGAGTGCCCTCCGGATTAACCGCGCTTATGATCTCCACTGTCCCCTTATGGATGGTGTTCCTCGATTGGCTGCGCCCTAAGGGGACCAGACCAGGCGGGCAGGTATTTATCGGGCTGGCCGCAGGATTAATAGGTATGATCTTGCTGGTTGGACCCGGTGAAATAAGCGGCCAAAGCTCCGTGGATCGCCTGGGGGCGATGGTGCTTATCCTGGCGGCCCTCTCCTGGTCCATTGGCTCCATCTATTCCCGCAGCGCCCTCCTCCCACCATCCCCGCTCCTGGCCACAGCGATGGAGATGCTGATGGGAGGATTACTTCTCTGGGCAGCCGGCCTAGCAACTGGAGAAGGAGCACGGCTGAATATCAGCGGGGTCTCGTTGCTATCCCTGGCATCGCTCGCCTACTTGGTATTCTTTGGATCCATCATCGCTTTCAGTGCCTATATCTGGCTCCTCCAGGTAACCACTCCCGCCCGGGCTTCGACCTACGCCTTCGTCAATCCGGTGGTGGCCCTTTTCCTAGGTTGGCTCCTGGCGGGAGAGCCCCTCACCTTCCGCACCCTTATCGCCGCGGCGATCATCGTGCTCGCGGTTATGCTCATCACCACTGCCCGCCAAGGACAATTGCCGCAAAAAGCAGAGGCGATTTCCTGATCTTATTGCCGCGAAAATGATAGGGCGAGGGATGGAAATGCCCTCGCCTCTTCTATCTCGAGTATCGAACCCTATTCAGCAATGAAGACCACCCGCTCATAGTCGCTGTGGTACTCGTAGATCTGGCCCTTGGCTTCTAAAATGATGCGAAATCCAGGGGTGATAACTTGGGCATAGGCGTATCCCGGTTGAGGATGACCCAGGCTGGTATCTGGCCACTCTACTGCATCTACCGAGACTACAAGGATCTCCGCCTCCGGCACACCAAGCCGGACGGCGAGATCAGCGATAGCCAGAGCCACTACTTTCTCTGCTTCTTCAGGAACTTGCACTGTCGGCTGCGGGGTTGCCCCCTGAAAACTGGTCTGCAAATAGGCTAAGCCCCCCAAGGCCAAAAGTCCAGCCAGACCTATCCCTAAAACTTTATTCCTCATCTTGCCTCCGGCCTTAAGACGCTCCTACTCGCCCAAATGTTCCCCGGGCTAGTTTGTAGGCCTCACCCGCCGTGCCATCCAGCGGCTCCCCAGGGCGAGTAAGGGTAATAGGACGGCTGTGCCCGCCACACCAACCAGTTGGAAAAGATCTAAATAGTATTTGAACCCCTGCATTAGGTCCGGCAAACGCCAGGTGAAATTCAGACCCCACAAGTAGAAAAAGAGAACCGCCTGCAACACCAAGCCATAAACCATAAAGAAAGAAGTGTTTACCGCGGCGCTGGCTGCCTCTCCCGGCGTAGCCCGGCGTTTGAGCAACCCGACTACCATCCCGGCCAAAAGGCTGAGGATTGCTGCCTCGATGATCCGGGAGTTGATGAAATCCAAGATCTGGGTCTCGTGACGAAAAGCACTCAACGACCATGAAAGTCCCCGCCCGAAGAATAAAGCATAGTGGACCACAAAGTAAAGGAGAGCCACCAGGATGGGCAAAACCAGCTCTTTCTTCCGTGGGTAGAAGATGGGATAAGCAAGAGGGAGAAGGGCGATCGCCAAAGCGATGGGCAAACGGCTCAACCTCTCCCCTTGCAGCCTGGCTTCCCTGGCCTCCTCTACGACCTGCTTCATATTGGCGATGAACTCTTGGGATACTTGTCGAGAATCGGCAAATTCCCCGGCAGCCAGCATTTCGGATTCAACCCCCTCGATCTCCGCAGGGGCAGGTAGTGGTGAATTGTCACCAATTTGCCCCAGGTAGTAGCGCCAAAATTCGGCCTGCCGCACCGCAGAATCTATTCCGAGTTGGGCCAGTGTTCGCTCATCGCTCCCCAGGTAATCAAGCAAAGGTTGGCCTTGGCTGTGGGTGGGAATTGGCAGGCCGAGTAGCGCCGAGACCGTTGGAGCAATATCCGCCTGGCTCACTTCGACCCCTTCCCCGCCTTGCCCTATCCCCGCCCCGACCATTACCAGAGGAGTGAGGAGAACTTCCTCCTCCCAGCCCCCGTGGCCACCAAGAGCGGTCATCCCGTGGTCGGTAGTGAAAATCAGGGATGTGGATTCTAGATTCAAGGAGGAAGCGATGGCTGCCAGATAACCATCTACCCTCTGCACTGCTGCTTCGTACTCTGGGCTCTCTCCCCCAAACCAATGGCCGTTATCATCCGGCCCAGGGAAGTAGATTAGGACCAACTGGGCATCTCCGGCGAGGACCGGCAAAGCCTGTTCCAGTATTTGGGCGTCCAGAGCCTGCGATCCTTCCACATCCTGCCACTCTAAATCGCTTTCCAAGTAAACCCCCCGATGTATCCAAGGGGAAAAGAGCTGCTCCCAACTTGGAGTTCCCACCAACGCATTCTTTACCCCCGCCAACTGGGCTTGGCGGAAGATGTTGTCCACCTCTACAGATCCCTCGTACCAGTTAGTGGTCACCCCGCTCACCTCCGGAAAGGCGCCACTCGCGACGGCGGTCCATCCCGGAAGGGAAAGGGAAGGCTGGCCAACTCGCGAGACAAGATCCACTCCCTGCTTGCGCAGTTCGTTGAGGTGAGACATCCTCCATGAGGTATCCAGCCGCACCCCATCGGCCAGGACAATAACCACCCTCTCGGACAAACCAATTCGAGTCTCTCCCGAGGGAAGTTCGGTGGTGAAGGGACTGATGTACTCCACTACCTGATTCCAACCGTAACGGGCCAGAACATAGGCCCCATAAGCCACCCCTAAAAACAAAATGGGAATGGCCCAAAGAATACCCCGTCGCAGCATATTCGACCTCCTTGTGTCAGGGCGATTATAGGCCTCACCAAAGACAAGTCAAGCCAAGCCTTGACACCCCGCCGCAGCTTGACTATATTTCACCTCTGGTTGATGAGTTATGATCATCCGTCGTGCGGAAAACGCGGATCTGGAGCAGTGCCTTCGGCTTGAGGGCAGTTATCAGACCGAGCGGGTGTGGCAGATGCAGGTCGAAGAGGCCGATGGCGGGGCAAAGAGCATATCCTTTCAGCCGGTGCGGCTTCCCCGCCCTATGAGCGTTCCCTACCCCCGTTCTCCCCAAGACCTAACCGCAGGCTGGGAGCAGCGCGAATGTTTTCTAGTAGCCGAGGAAACGGGGAAGGTACTGGGCTATTTGGATATGGGTGTCCAGCCTTGGAATAAGACCGGGTGGGTCAATAACCTGGTGGTCTCCAAGGACAAAAGACGACGGGGGATTGGGACTTCCCTCTTGCGGGCGGCCATGCGCTGGGCCGACGACAAGGGACTGCGCACCCTTATCCTGGAGACCCAAACCAAGAACGATCCGGCCATAAATTTCTTGAAGAAGCACGGCTTTGCCTTCAGCGGCTTCCACGACCGCTACTATGCCACCCGCGACATCGCCCTCTTCTTCGCCCTGGACCTAAGATGACCCAGGGTTTTGCGCTCCAGGGTGAAATAGAGTAGAATGCTCCACGGGGAGGGGATCCCCAAAGCTAGTTTATAGCCTCTTCTCACCCCATATTGACTAAAACTTGAAACAATGCTATAATGCTTTCCGCCAGTTACCTAGCGAGTAAGCCCCCGCGGAGGGGCGCTATTCCTTTTCCCCTATCTACCTAACCCGTTAATGATTGCTCCTTTAGATCTGTGCTTATCCCTTGCGGAGGATCGAGATAGATAACGAACATATAGATAACGACTCCGAGGGCGAACTCCCGGCCATCCGCACCGAAACCGTAAACATCGGGGAACTGGAGGCCAAAACCCTCGGAGATCTGCGGGAGATGGCTAAATCCCTGGACATCTCCGGTTTTAGCCGTCTCAAAAAAGAAGACCTCATCCTCCGCCTCCTTCAGGCCAAGGCGGAGCAGGCCGGCCACATTTTCCGCGGCGGGGTTCTGGAGGTCATGCAGGAGGGGATGGGCTTCCTCCGCTCCGACCACCTCCTCCCCGGTCCGGATGATGTCTATGTCTCCCAATCCCAGATCCGTCGTTTCGCCCTGCGCACCGGAGACCTGGTCATCGGCCAGGTCCGCCCCCCCAAGGATTCAGAGAAATACTTCGGCCTCCTTCGGGTAGAGGCAATCAACGGTTTGGATCCGGAGGTGGCCAAGCGGCGTCCCCATTTTGATTCTTTAACCCCTATCTTCCCCAACCGGCGCTTTACCCTGGAAACAGAACCGCAGATCCTCGCCACCCGGCTTATCAACTTGGTGACTCCCATCGGCCGCGGCCAAAGGGGGTTGATCGTTTCCCCCCCCAAGGCGGGGAAGACCACCGTCCTCAAGCAGATCGCCAACGGCATCACCAAAAACCACAGTGATGCCCACCTCATGGTTTGCTTAATTGGGGAGCGGCCGGAGGAAGTAACCGACATGGACCGCTCAGTGGAAGCGGAGGTGGTCTCCTCCACCTTCGATGATCCGGTGCAGGACCATGTGCGGGTGGCGGAGATGGCCCTCGCCCGCGCCAAGCGGCTGGTGGAGGTGGGAAAAGATGTAGTCATCCTTTTGGATTCCATCACCCGTCTCACCCGAGCCTACAATCTCATCGTCCCCCCCAGTGGCCGCACCCTGACCGGAGGACTGGATCCCGCAGCCCTCTATCCTCCTAAGCACTTCTTCGGTGCGGCGCGAAACATTGAAGAAGGGGGAAGCCTGACTATAATCGCCACCTGTCTCATCGACACCGGAAGCCGGATGGATGATGTGATCTATGAGGAGTTCAAAGGCACAGGGAACATGGAGTTGCACCTCAACCGCAAATTGGCGGATAGACGTATTTTTCCGGCCTTCGATGTTGAACGCTCCGGGACGCGGCGGGAAGAGTTACTCCTCGAGCCAGAAACCCTCTCCCGGGTCTATACCCTGCGGCGGATGGTGGAAGCCCTGGGAGGGGTAGAAGGCATGGATCCTTTGCTCTCCCGCCTGGCCAAGACCAAGAGCAATAAAGAATTCCTAGATACCATAAACAAAGATGTGCTATAATCGTCGGCCGTGCCCATATGAACTACCGCATCGCTAAGCGACCGAGTGTCAGCGCTCAGGCTTCCACCACGGCCCCCGGGATCGGTTTATCTCTGAAAAACCCCTCCTGGTGGAAACAACTGGTGCGGAATCTCCTCTCCAGATACTCATCCCACCTCGCCCTTATAGTATTTACTTGGCTGGTACTTTCCTTGGGGAATCTCAACCCCCTGGACTTGCCCCCGGTATTGGTATCCACCGGGAGCGATGAGCAACCCACCCAGTACTTTCTCCCTGGTCTGACCACCATCCAGGAAGTGGATTACCTCCTCAAAGGAGTTGTCCCCCTGACCATCATCCCTCCCCGACCTCGCCGCGAGGTGATTACCTACAAAGCGGAGAGCGGAGATAATGTGATCAGCATCGCCGCCCAATTTGGACTCAAGCCCGAAACCATACTCTGGTCCAACCCCGAGCTCTCCTCCAACCCCGACCTCTTATACACCGGGCAGTTGGTCTATATCCTTCCCGTGGACGGGGTCTACCATTTAATTAAGTCAGGGGACACCCTGCAGTCCATCGCCGATGACTACAAGGCCAATGTAGATGACATCATCAACTCCGAGTACAACGCTCTGACCGAGCCCTATACCTTGACTCCTGGGGAATGGGTAGTGGTCCCTGGTGGTGCGAAACCTTACATTCCCCGTGTAGTCCAGGACACTTACGCTTCCCCACCGGCCGGGGCGGAGGAAGGAACTGGTTCCTTCATGTGGCCCATCACCGGCTTCATCAGCCAAGGTTTCTGGAGCGGACACTTAGGGGTGGATGTCGCTGCCCCGGAGGGGACCCCCATCTATGCCTCGGACTCCGGGTATGTGGTCGCCGCGGGATGGAGCGGAGGATATGGCAACCGAGTGATCATCGACCACGGCAACGGCTTCAAGACTCTCTACGCCCACATGGTAATCATCCTGGTCCAGCCCGGAATGTCGGTAGAAAGAGGAGACCTCCTCGGGCGGGTGGGAGAAACCGGCCGGGCTACCGGACCACATGTCCACTTTGAGCTGTGGCTCAACGGAGTGAAGCGCAACCCCTTTGGTTACCTACCCTAGCTTGCCCTCTTTTGAATCAGTAATCTAATTAACATAAAACTATCGCGACCCCACAGGTGGGCGTAACTCGCAGCCCCGAGTGGGGTTTTTATCTTATGCAGAGTCCGGGGTGAGGGGATTGACCTCGCCCAGATTTTGTTGTAAAATAGGCAGTAAAAGACCCCGTATGTCGGGGGGTTAGGCTTAGCCAGCCTATCCCTGGGCTGGCCCAAAGAAAGGGGGTGGTGGGGAGCGCAGCACAAAGAGGTGCAGAGGCTCATCATGTTAAGTAGGAGGTGATGCCTAGCGCGGAAACTACTCCGATTCCCTCAATTTTTCGTGTGTCTATCCTATTATTTCTTTTATATTCAGGAGGGATAAAAAGTGGAGCGAACATTATTTGCCCGTAAAGCCACCGGCTTGGTGCGGGAGTTGGGATTAGGGGCCGCGATTATTATCGCCCTGGCCAACACCATCGGGCTAGGATGGCAGAAGCGGGTCTTCCAGGCAGGGGGAGCTAACGCTGTCCCTTCTAACCAGTGGGCGCTTCCCCTCCATCCCATGACCACAACTTTCATCTTGGTAGGCATTGTCGTTGTGATTTCTGCCTATGCCTATGCCATCCTCTCCGCGGCAATGCCTCGTTCGGGCGGTGGCTACGTTTTCATCTCCCGCTTGATCAGCCCCCCGGTAGCGGTTATCGCTAGCCTTTTGGAATTCCTCTCCATCGCTGTCTCCTACGGACTGATCGCCGTCGCCACCTTCGAGGCCATCCTCATCTTCGGCGGGTTGCCCGGACCGGATGCTCTGCTTGAAGTAGCGGTGGGCTTAGCCACGCCCTGGCCGATGACCATAATCGGGATTGTGATCGTAGCCATCTTCTCCTACATCGCTGTCCTGGGCACCAGGCTTTTGTGGCAGGTGCTCTCGGTCATCTTCTGGATCCCGGTGGCCGTCTTCCTCTTCGTCTTCCTCGCCTTCCTCACCGCCACCCCGCAATCTATGGAGAACGGGGTAGTGGCCCTCACCGGCTTCACCGCCACAGATTACACTAACGCAGCCCTGGCCCAAGGCATGGCTCCCCGCACCGACTATTGGGGGGCGGTCTTCGGCTCCATGGCCTTCGCCTACTGGGCCTTCATCGGGTATGCGGCTGCCTCCTTCGTCGCTGGCGAGGTTAAGGAAGCGGGACGCAACTTGCCGCGAGCCATCCTCACTGCCGGCATTCTGATTACCCTCATCTACGTCTTCATCTCCTTCTTCCTGGCTAATGCTGGCGCTTTGGCCGGGGCGGTCACCGACTCCGCTGGCAACCGCTGGACCTTCATCGATGCCGTAGCCTTCTTCCGTCACGGTGGTGGGAGTTACGGTGACGCTGGACTCCCCTCGGTAGGGGGGTGGATGCCCATCTTTGCTGCCATCTCCGGCCTGGGAGGTGGGTTTATTCTCCTTCCCGTCCAACTATTCAACTGGGGGATCCTGCTCTTCGGAATGCTGTGGGTGGCCAATGACATCCCGCCCTTCATCCTCACCTCCTCGCGGCTGATCTTCGCCATGGGCTTCGACCGCATCTTGCCGGAGTCCCTGGCCGAGGTCAACGAGCGGTACCACACCCCAGTGAACGCCATCGTCGCTGCTTCCATCGCCGCCTTGATCGGGGTCTTTGCCGAGGCCGATCTCTTCGGTTCTGCCGGTCTGGGGCTGCAGGGCACTCCCATCCAAGCTTTGATCTCCTCCTCGGGGGCCATCACCGCCACCGACCTCTTTGATATCCTCTTCTTCGCCGGGATGGGTCTGGCCTGTGCCTACTTGCCCACCCGCAAACCGGAGATCTTCGCCCGTGCCCCCTTCAAGGCCAGCGCGAGTACAGTGCAGCTGGTGGGTTGGGCAGCCTTCTTGCTAAACCTGTTCGTGGGTGCGGTGCTCATCTTCCACCCCAATGCCTGGGCCTTCCCTGCCGCTTACACCGACCTCTACTCCCTGATCTTCTCCGGGCCCATGGTCACTTTGTGGCTGATCATCCTCTTCTACCTCGTCTACCTCTGGGGCCAGAACCGGGCCAAGAGCATGGGCGCCGACCTCACCACCATCTACGCCGAGATTCCGCCCGAGTAAACAACACGCACCGTCAAACCAAAGGCCCCTCCGCTCTTCGCGGAGGGGCCTTTTTAGGCGGCTTGCAATCTCCATCCAGGTATGTTAGTATGGGAAAGTAGGCAAAACTGATGAGATTAGAAGATTACCTGGGAAACCTCGAAAGGGATCTCATGCTCGGAGGGGGGAGGTGGATCGTCGACTTCAACGAAGCCTTCCGCGATTACGAACTGGATGGTTTGAAGTTTGACCTGCTTCTGATCGGGAGTATGCGCAACCG
>JACPPX010000017.1 GCA_016190785.1 Chloroflexota bacterium | reverse complement strand
TCGAACCAATGACCTCCGCGATGTCAACGCGACGCTCTAACCAACTGAGCTAACCGCCCTCAGTTTTGATTATAGCCGCCCGAAAAGCGAAAAGCAAAACTCGAGGCCCTGTGATAAAATCTGCGACTGTGTCGAACATTAGTCCCGACGAGAAGGAGTGGAAGCCTGGGGAATGGCCGGTGGTCGGCCACCGCTGGGCGGTGGAACTCCTCTCCGGAGCCATTGCCTCCGGCAATGTCCGCCATGCTTATCTTTTCACCGGCCCCCAATCCATTGGCAAGACGGCACTGGCCCTGGCTTTTGCTCAGGCTCTGCTATGTGAGCGGGAGGAGAGACCCTGCGGCCAATGCCCCCCCTGCCGCAAGGTGCTGGCCGGGGTCCACCCCGACCTGCGACTGGTGGCGCCCGGTTATGGGGCCGATGCCGAAAAAGCGGAGAAGAGCGAGGCCAAGTCCCTGGGCATTGATGTGGTCCGTTTCCTGCGGGGCGAGGCGGCCCTCACCCCGTTCGAGGGTAATTGGAAAATATTCTTGATCCCGGAAGCAGAAAATATGACCCCTGAGTCGCAGAACGCCCTCCTTAAAACTCTGGAGGAGCCGCCTCCCCAGGTGGTCATTCTCCTCACCGCTCTCCGCGAAGAGTCCCTCTTCCCCACCATCGTCTCCCGCTGCCAAATTTTCAACCTCCGCCCCCTTCCTGCCCTGGAGATAAGCGAGGCCCTGCAAAAAAGATGGGGAGTAGCCGAGAAGAGGGCCGAGGTTTTGGCCAATCTCTCCCGGGGGACGATAGGCTGGGCCATGAATGCTCTCGGTGAGGAGACAATCTTAGAGGATAGACAGAAGAAGCTGGAGGAACTCATAGAATTGCCCGATGCCGGCCTGGTGGAAAGGATGAATATCGCCGCCACTTGGGCCCAGAAGCCAGAAGAGGCGGTGGCCCTTCTGGAATTGTGGCTGGGATGGTGGCGGGACCTTCTGGCGGTACGGGCCGAAGACAAAGCAGGAGCCCAGAATCTCGACCGCCACCGGGATCTGGAAAAGCAAGCCGCGCGGTATTCTGTGACTCAGATTGCTGGCTTTCTCTCCGCCCTGGAAAGGACCCTAGGGTATATCGAGCGCAACGCCAACCTGCGGTTGGCCCTAGAGGTTTTGATGCTGGATTTGCCCTCCCCGGCTTAGAGGAGGGCAGAGGAGTTGGGGGAAAAAGCGGAGGCGGCTCGCTCCTGCGAGCCGCCTCCATCAGTTGTTTACTCCGCGGGTACTCTCGGCTCGACCACTAGCCTGATGGCGGTGCGCTTCTCCTCGTTGATCTCCACCTCGGTGAAGGCCGGGATGCAAACTACATCGATCCCGTCCAGCGCTAGGTAGCCGCGGGCGATAGCCACGGCTTTGACCGCTTGGTTCACCGCCCAGGCGCCAATGGCCTGGAATTCGGCATGTTTGGTCTCGCGGATTACTCCGGCATTGGCTCCCGCCGGGGCGGTGGGCCGGGTCTTGGCCGAGACTTTGATGATGTCCATGGGCCTCCTTGATTGTTTATGTCGTTCAGATATTGTGCCGAGTTTGTGGGCCTAGGCCCTTTTGCTGTTCGGCGCTTTTGTTCCCCTCCCCAATTTTATGGGGACTAACGGCGGCGCCTAGTTGTTCTCTTCTTGGCTGTGGCCCGCCTTGAGGTCCGTTTCTTAGCCGGCCGCTTCTTGGCCGGCTTCTTCACCGCCCGTTTCTTGGGCTTAGGCTTGGCCTTTGGCTTAGGCTTCCGCTTGGGTTTTGGCTTGGGCTTAGCCGGCTTCTCCTCGGGCATAGGCATGGGAACGGGGGTGGTCCAAGGAGTGGGGGTCCAGGCTGGCTCTTCCGGCGTGGACTCCTCTGGCTTCTCCTCTTTTTCCTCGGGCCAGCGCCACTGACTGCTCATTGCTTTCCCTCCCTTCTTTTTAGGATTGCTGGCAACTCATTTGTTATTTCCAACTTATATATCCCCTCTCTCACCTCCTAGGGCTGCATGCGCCGCCGCCAACCGGGCCACGGGGACGCGGAAGGGGGAGCAGGAGACATAATCTAGCCCGACGCGGTGGAAAAAGGCGATAGAGGCCGGGTCTCCCCCGTGTTCGCCACAGATCCCCACCTTCAGTTCCGGTTTGGTCGCTCGGCCGAGCCGCACTCCCATTTCTACCAGTTTGCCTACCCCTTCCTGGTCCAGAGTCTGAAAAGGGTTATTTAAGATAATGCCTTCTTGCACATAATGCAAGAGGAACTTACCCTCGGCATCATCCCGCGAAATGCCCATCGTGGTCTGGGTCAAGTCGTTGGTCCCAAATGAGAAGAATTCGGCATATTTGGCGATCTCATCCGCGGTGAGGGCAGCCCGGGGCAGCTCGATCATCGTCCCGAATTTGTACTCGATTCTTTTTCCTTTCTCGGCCGTAACCTCTTCGGCCACTTTTTCGAGGAGCTGGCGCATGATTTTGAGTTCCTGCACAAGCCCCACCAAGGGTATCATAATCTCCGGCCGGGCATCAACCCCCTCATCCTTTACTTCGAGGGCTGCCTCCATTATCGCCCGAACCTGCATCTTGTTGATCTCCGGGAAAAGGATCCCCAGCCGCACCCCTCGCAACCCGAGCATGGGATTGGCCTCCCGCATCCCCTCTACGGCGTGGAGCAATTTTTCTCGTTCTGCCAACCGAGGGAGGTCCTCGTTGCGCACTTTAAGTTCGGTGACCTCGACAACTAGTTCTTCGTAGCGGGGCAAAAACTCGTGGAGGGGAGGGTCGATGAGACGGATGACTACCGGCAACCCATCCATCGCCCGGAAGATGCCTTTGAAATCTTCCTTCTGGATAGGTAGAAGTCTATCCAGCGCCTCTTTTCTCTCCTCCTCGCTTGCCGCCAAAATCATCTGCTGTACCAGGGGAAGCCGTTCTTCCTCAAAGAACATGTGCTCGGTGCGGGCCAGCCCGATTCCCTCCGCCCCAAAGGAGCGGGCGCGGACTGCGTCGCGAGGATAGTCGGCATTGGCCCACACCCCCAGGCGGCGGATTTTATCTGCCCAGGCGAGGAGCATTTGCAGGTCATGTTCCTCCTCGAATTTGGGGCGGACGGTGGGGAGTTCTCCAAAGAATACCTCCCCTGTTCCTCCATCCAGGGATAGATAATCGCCCTCTTGCACAGTTTGTCCGTTGGCCGAAAATTGTCGCGCTTGGGCATCGATTTTGATTTCTTCCACTCCCGCCACGCAGGGTTTACCTAGCCCGCGGGCGACCACCGCCGCATGGCTGGTGGCCCCTCCGCGGGAGGTGAGGATGCCTTGGGCGAGGAGCATGCCGTGGACATCATCGGGGTTGGTCTCCGGCCGCACCAAGATCACCGGCTTTCCTTCTTTGCCCCAGACCTCGGCGGTGTCGGCATCGAAGGCCGCCATCCCTACTGCCGCCCCCGGTGAAGCGTTGAGCCCCTTGGCCAGGAGGATGGCTTTCTCCTTGGCTTGAGGGTCAAACCGGGGATGGAGAAGGAGATCGATCTGCCCCGGCTCTACCCGGCCCACTGCCTCTTTCTCAGTAATCAGCCCTTCCTGGACCATATCCACCGCGATCTTTACCGCTGCCTGGGCAGTCCGTTTTCCGGTGCGGGTCTGGAGCATCCACAGTTTGCCTTTTTCGACGGTGAACTCCACATCCTGCATCTCCCGATAATGCTTTTCCAGGGTATCGGAGATGTCTTGCAATTCCTGATGAGCCGCGGGCATCTCCTGGGCCAGTTGGGAGATGGGGCGGGGGGTGCGGATCCCGGCCACGACATCCTCCCCTTGGGCGTTGAGTAGATATTCTCCAAACAGTGCTTTCTCGCCGGTTGCCGGATCGCGGGTGAAAGCCACCCCGGTGCCGGAGTCGGGGCCCAGGTTGCCGAAGACCATAGCCACCACATTGGCCGCGGTGCCCAGGCCATGAGGGATGCGGTGGAAGTTACGATAATCCACTGCCCGCTTCCCAAACCAGGAGTCAAAAACGGCCTGCACCGCCATCTCCAGTTGCTGCTTCGGCTCTTGCGGGAAATCGACATCTTTCTCGCTACGGATAATCTGCTTGAACTCAGCGGTGATTGCCTTTAGGTCCTCGATGGTTAGATCCGTGTCCGACTTCGTTCCTCGCTTCTCTTTATAGTGGTCCAGGATGTCTTCGAATTTGATGGCTGGGAGGTCAAGGACGATCTTGCCGAACATCTGGAGGAGTCTCCGGTATGCATCCCAGACAAAGCGCTCGTTGCCGGAGAGGGCTACTAGCCCCTGGGCGGTTTGGTCGTTCAGCCCCAGGTTGAGCACGGTATCCATCATCCCTGGCATAGAGAACTTAGCCCCGCTGCGCACCGAGACGAGCAAGGGATTCTTTGCATCCCCGAATTTTTTGCCCGTGCGCTCTTCGACAACGGCCAGGGCTTCTTCCACCTGCTTCCACATCTCCGCCGGGAATTTATTTCCTTCTTGGAAGTACGCATTGCAGGCCGCGGTAGTGATGGTGAAGCCGGGAGGCACCGGTAGGCCGAGCCGGGCCATCTCCGCCAACCCCGCCCCCTTCCCTCCCAGGAGGTCGCGCATCTGGGCCGACCCCTCTTCCAGAAGGTAGACCCACTTTTTGGCCGAGGCCTTGACCATTGTCTTTTGGGGGATAGTTGTGGCCATGGGAATCTATCTACTTTCTAGGGTAAAGTAAACTTCTCGAGCAACCAACCATTGACCTCTGCTACCGGGAGGCGGATCTGCTCCATAGTATCTCGGTCACGGATAGTCACTGCCTTGTCCTCCAGAGTTTTCACATCCACGGTGATGCAGTAGGGTGTCCCCGTCTCATCCTGCCTGCGGTACAGTCGGCCGATGGAGCCGGTGTCATCATACATTACCACCAGATGGGGGCGCAAATCGGCGGCAATCTTTTTGGCTAACTCGACCAGTTCCGGGCGGTTGCGCAGAAGGGGGAATACCGCGGCCTTGAGCGGAGCCAGTTGGGGGTGGAGGCGGAGCACGGTCCTCTTCTCCCCCCGCACCACCTCCTGGTGGTAGGCGTCGCTCAGGAAGGCCAAGAAGGCCCGGTCCACCCCTCCCGAGGGCTCAATTACATAGGGGATAAGCCGCTCCCCGCTGTCGGGGTCGAAATAAGAGAGGTCTTTGCCACTCTCCTGAGAATGGCGGCGGAGGTCGTAATCAGTGCGGTTGGCGACCCCCTCAATCTCCGCCCAGCCGAAGGGGAACTTATACTCGATATCGTAGGTGGCTTTGGAGTAGTGGGACAACTCCTCTGTTCCATGCTGGCGGAGCCGTAAGTTCTCGGCCCGGATTCCATATCTCTGATACCAGCCCATCCGCTCCTTTAGCCAATACTCCAGCAATTTCTTATCTTCTCCCGGCCGCACAAAATACTCGATCTCCATCTGCTCGAACTCCCGGGTGCGGAAGAGAAAATTGCCGGTGGTAATCTCATTCCGAAAGGCCTTCCCCATCTGCGCAATCCCGAAGGGTAGTTTCCGCCTTGTGGTATTGAGCACATTGAGAAAGTTGACGAAGATCCCCTGGGCGGTCTCGGGGCGAAGATAGGCGGTGGCCGCCTCGTCCTCCACCGGCCCGACAAAGGTCTTGAACATAAGGTGAAATTGCCGCGCCGGGGTGAATTGCCCCACTGTCCCGCAGTTGGGACAGGTGTCATCCTTTATTTCATCTGCCCGGAAACGAAAGTGACAGTTCTTGCATTCGACCAGGGGATCGGTGAATTCCTGCAAGTGGCCGCTGGCCACCCAGGTCTGGGGGTGCATCAGGATGCTGGCATCCAGCCCCACCATATCGTCGCGTTTCTGCACCGTGTCCCGCCACCAGGCCTCTTTGATGT
>JACPPX010000020.1 GCA_016190785.1 Chloroflexota bacterium | reverse complement strand
CCGAAGACGAGAGTACTGGTTGCCACTGCTCAAAGCCAAAGAGAAAAGGAGGCGAGCAAATGCCGGGCGATAAGAAAGACAACGCGCGAGATGTCATCGGCTATTGTCCATACTGTAAAGCCGGCATCAGCGATGAAGTGGGGATCATAGAGCTCGTGGAAAGTAAGTATTCCCTCCGACAGTGGACCAATACCGATCTGCTGGATAGCGAAACGGAGGTCTACTTCTGCTTGAACTGCCGGAATACCCTAACCGGGGATTTGGTGGACAAGCTGCACAAGAGACTCGCACGGATGAAAAGGAAGGAAATGAGGAGATGAACATGTATAGATGCATGAACTGCGGATACCAGGGAGAGAACCTGATCTTCACCCTGGTCGACCACACGGCCTGTCTCGCCACCAACGAATCAGACCCCGAATACCTAGCGCCGGCCAGGGATTTGGCTGAGGCCCGCGGCTATGGCGATGCCGAGATCGGCGAGCCGATTGGTTGCCCCACCTGTCGTGCTTGGGGAGTCGATAAGTTCGAAGAAATCGATGGCAGCGATGCGCCCGATTAGAAAGGAAATGAACAAATGAAGCCGGAAGGATTAACTAGATACCGGGTTGAGGTGGAGCTTGGCTCGATCCCCTATAACGTCTGGGCCTTCTCCCCCGAGGAGGCCGAGCAGAAGGCGGAGGAGGAGTTTTGGCACGACCTCGGGGAACGCAATTTCGAGATCGAGCCAGTGGATTTCGACACCCAGGAGACCGATGAGCAAGAGTGGGAGAAAGCCTATGACAACGGGGACATAGGCCACCTGCCGGATGAGCAGAAGAAGTGAGGGTACGCCCATAACCTACTCCTCTATTCCGCGGTGCAGGTTTCGACCTTTAGGGAGGTGACAGATGGCGAAAGATGAGGCCCCAGCCAATGAGAGAGTGGTAGCCCATTGTCCCTACTGCAAGATCCCCATCACCGACAAACTAGGCCGCCGGGCTATTGTCGAGACTCAATATTCCCTGCATGAAGAGGATGATGTAGAGATAATAGACGATGAGACCGAGTTCTACTTCTGCCTCAAGTGTCGATCTGATTTGTCCTGGGATTTCATGGACAAGGTATATGAAAGAATGGCCAAAATCCGGAGAGAAGAGGCCGGCGTTCGGGAAATAGAAAAGAAAGGAGGTGATCCCTAATGACTTTCTTCCCCAGTGAACGGATCGAGGAGCTAGCCAAGCAGGGATGCCCCAAGTGTGGAGACAAAGACCATCTCAGCCTTTAACAGCACGAAGAAGCAAAGGGCGAATTCAGCTGGGTAGAGGGCTGGCAATCGGTGGACTACGACTGGGACACGGTCGACGTCGTAGCGCACATCGAGATCGAATGCAGCAATTGCTGGTGGAGTGAGAAACCAGCGGAACAGAAGGAAGGGGGTGATGCTATCTCACAATAGAATCTGGACCGTTAGACGTGATCTAATAAGTCGAATCCCAAAAGGAGCAGAAATGTTCCAAAAGCGCAACGGACGATTAGTCGGCAAGGGGCTCTATTCCCTTGCCGAGTCGTTTGCCTACCAATTAGACTTGGCGATTCTCTTAGACCTTCACATTGATCCATTCACCGAGTATAATCAGGCAGGAAAGAGGAACAATGAGCACCGCAGTTAAGATTGGACGATTGCAGTTGTCAATGGAGGACTTGGCCGACTACTGTCGGCGCTGGAAAATCACGGAGCTGGCGGTGTTTGGCTCAGCCCTCCGCGACGACTTTAGAGCAGACAGCGATATCGACTTTCTGGTTACCTTCGCTCCGGATGCCGCATGGAGCCTTTGGGACCGCGTCCGGATGAAACAGGAACTCGCTTCCATGCTCGGGCGTGAGATTGACTTGGTGGGCAAGAAAGCCATAGAGCGAAGTCCGAACTGGATCCGCCGTGAGGCAATCCTGGGTAGTGCGCGGGTGATCTATGTCCCGGGATGAGGGCGCGCTACTCGACATAGCCAGGGCCGCGCAGCTGATAATGGAGTTCACGGAAGGCCTAGACCGAGAGTCCTTTCTCCGCGATGCCAAGACGCAGTCGGCAGTTTTGCACCAGCTCCTGGTGCTCGGTGAGGCGGTTAAGAGGCTCTCTCCTGAGTTCCGCGGCAAGAAGCCTGGAGTACCCTGGGCTGCAATTGCTGGCATGCGGGACGTGCTCATCCACGAATACGACGAGGTCGACCTGGAAGAAGTGTGGAGGGCAGCGCGGCGAGATGTCCCAGACTTGCTTCGCCTTGTCCAGCCCCTGCTACCCAGGGAGTAGTCCTATTGACCTCGGGCTACTCTAGCGATCCTCCGTGGAACGGACATGAGCGGAAAAGGAAGCATATGAGACAAAAGGTGCGGAAACAGATCTACATTGAACCGTGGCAGGAGGATATGCTGAAGCGGCAATCCAAGGAACTCAAGGTGCCTGAGGCTGAGCTCATCCGACGCGGCCTCGACCTGGCCCTAGGCCGGGGAGAGCGTTCGGGCTTCGACCCCAGAGCCTGGAAGGATGAGAAAGCATTCCTGAGCGAGAGGGCCCAGATCCCCCCTCTCGGTAGGGAAAGAAGATGGTCGCGAGCGGAGCTATACGAGGACATAGCACCATCGTAGAACAAACCCTGGCATATCCATACCCAGACCGATAAGAAGCCACCGATGAAGCCCGTCTTCGAGGGGCTTCTGTCGTTTCACCAGAAAGGATGAGATGCCATCTCACCCACAGAGCCAGAT
>JACPPX010000023.1 GCA_016190785.1 Chloroflexota bacterium | reverse complement strand
TGGGCTTTGATCTGCTCGATCCGCCCCTTGATCTCCTTCTCTTCACCCTTGCCCCCGATGAGCGTGGTCTCGTCTTTATCGGCCACGATTTTGGCGGCCCGGCCCAGGTCGTTGACGGTCACCGTCTCCACCTTGCGCCCCACCTCCTCGCTGATCACCGTGCCCGCGGTGAGGGTGGCGAGGTCCTGAAGCATGGCCTTACGCCGATCCCCAAAACCGGGGGCTTTGACCGCCAGGGCGGTGAAGACCCCCCGCAGTTTGTTGAGCACCAAAGTGGCCAGGGCCTCTCCATCCACATCCTCGGCGATGACCACTATCTCCCGCTTCCCGATCTGGGCCAGTTTCTCCAAGATGGGGACGATGTCCGTGGCCACCGATATTTTCTTGTCGGTGATCAGGATGTAGGGATCTTCGATTACCGCTTCCATCCGCTCCGGGTCGGTGATGAAATAGGGGGAGATATAGCCGCGGTCGAGTTGCATCCCTTCCACATATTCTTTTTCGAAAGCCAGGCCCTTGGACTCCTCGACGGTGATCACCCCGTCTTTGCCCACATTGAACATCACTTCGGCGATGAGGTCCCCGATCTCGGTGTCCGCGGCGGAGATGGCGGCTACATGGGCGATCTCATCCTTCTTGGTGACATCGATGGGCTTGGCTTGTTCTTTGATGGCTTCTACCACCGATTTGGTGGCCTTTTCTATCCCCCGCTTGATGAGCATAGGGTTGGCCCCGGCGGTGACATTTTTTAGTCCTTCGCTGACCAGGGTGTGGGCCAGGACGGTGGCGGTAGTGGTCCCGTCCCCGGCCACATCGTTGGTTTTGGTGGCCGCTTCTTTCAGGAGCTGGGCCCCCATATTGGCGAAGCCCTCCTCCAGTTCGATCTCCTTGGCCACGGTTACCCCATCGTGGGTCACGGTGGGGGCTCCGAATTTCTTGTCCAGGGCCACATTTCGCCCCTTAGGGCCCAGGGTGGTCTTGACCGCGTTGGCCAGGATGTCGATCCCCTTCTTGAGATCCCGGCGCGCTTCTTCGGAAAAAGTAATCTGCTTGGCTGGCATATTTTCTATCTCCTTCTTTAGTGATTAAGATTATTTAATAACCGCGAGGATGTCCTTATCGCTGAGGATGAGCAGTTTCTTATCGCCCATCTTGAATTCCATTCCCGCATATTTGGCAAAGATGATCTTATCCTTCTCTTTGATCTCCATCGGGGCCCGCTGTCCGTTATCCAATACCCGGCCGGGGCCCACCGCCACCACCATCCCTTCCTGGGGCTTCTCCTTGGCGGTCTCCGGAACATAGATGCCGGCGGCGGTGGTTTCTTCTTTTTCGATAGGCTCCACCACCACCCGATCGCCGAGGGGAATGAGTTTGGGCTCTGCCATGTTCAACCTCCTCCGTGATTTCTAGATACCCATAGGATTAGCACTCTTAGGTCTAGAGTGCTAGGGTCTATATAATACCCCATGCGGCAAGGAAGTGCAAATCTCAGAATCCAAACTTTGCAAACATCAATCCGACTGGAAGGCGAGATTTTATAGCCATTTCCCGTAGTTCCTCCTTCTTTCTGCAAAGAGCTTTAAATTTTATACCAGCTGTTGGAGAGCGGAGGAAGGCTATGGCGTTGGGGTGGCCTGGGCGGCACAGTAATCAAGCCCCTCCCAGGCGGCTTGCGCCGAGGGGTCTAGCCGCACTGAGGACTCAAAAAGAGGCACCGCTTGGTCGCATTCTCCAAAGAAAGCATGGGCCCATCCCAATTCGTAATAATATTCCGCTACCCGCCCTTTGAGGCTTATGTTCTCCTCTTCCAGATTGGGATGGGCCTCCCGATAGAGAGCAATGGCTTGGGTAAGGGGAGGGATGGCCAGTTCGTATTGTTGCTGCAGGTAGTAAGTAACCCCCAACTGGGCATAGGCTTCAGCATAATCCGGGGCAACCTCGATAGCCTGTTGATAAATGCTTATTGCTCGTTCAAATTCTCCATCCTCGCGGTAAACCCTGCCCAAAACCACATAGGCCTCTGGCCCATTGGGGTCGATTTCAATCGCCTGCTCTAGTTGTTGCTGGGCCTCTTCCCGATCTCCAAGAGCAAGGTGATTTCTTGCCAGTCGGACATAGATGTAACCCAGAAGAGGACCCCGCGAGGCAGCATCGCTATAGTGCAAAATGGCCTCGGCGTAGTCTCCCATCTTCTCGTAGACATACCCCAGGTTTAAGTGGGTGAGGTAATTATCCTCCTCCAGTTCCACCGCCCGCTCCGCATTCTCCAACGCCTCGTCCCAGCGCCCGGCATCGGCCAAGGCCTCGGCCAGGTAGGCGTAAGCCGGAGCATACTCTGGATCTAGCTCCAGGGCTTTCACCCCGGCCAAGATGGCCTCACCGTATTGACTGTTCCAATCCAGAGTGAAGGCCAGGATCGATTGGGCCTCAACGTTCGCTGGGTCTAATTCCACCGCACGCTCCGCGGTTTGTACCGCCTGGGAGAAATATCCGCGCAGAGCCAGCATCCGCGCCCAACGGGCCCAGGCGGTGGAATTCCGGGGAGCGAGTTCCGCCGCCCGGGCATAACTATCCAGGGCCTGGTCTATCTTTCCCGAGCCAAAGAAAACATCCCCGGCGGCAATCAACTCTTGCGCGGTTTGTTGCGGGGTGGGGGTGGCCCGCAGTTCAGGGCGATATATCTCCGGTCGGGTGTAGAGGATATAGAGCCCGGCCCCAGCTAAGATCACGCTGGCCAGGAGACCGCGCCGCAACCAGGGCCTCTTTCTCTTGGGAGGATAGAGGTACATCTTCAGTTTAAGCCTGGGGATAATTTACCTGCAAAGCCTAACCCTGGCAAGATTTTCCCTGCCCCAATCTCGACTCACTATTTGAGATTTCCAATTTTCCGATGCTCCGGCTGGGGATGGGCAGCCTTCTCTAATCGAGGTATAATCGGCGGCGGAATGGCTCGCCGTCGCTTTTGTCTTAATTGTGGGGCTACAGCCCAAGAGGCGGATATTTTTTGTTCTAACTGTGGCCATAAAATAGAGGG
>JACPPX010000019.1 GCA_016190785.1 Chloroflexota bacterium | reverse complement strand
CTATGGAGAGAGTGGTAACCGTTACCGTGGGCGAGACAGATGTGGCTTACCCCTTCAGTGTCCTGGCCCAAGTGAGTGTTGTCAATGATACCGTTGCCGAGCAGCCAATTGTCGTCCTCTATCAGCCGGGCACAACCTCGGCCTTGGATGCCCCGCAGATTGCCACCTCTCGGGATATAGGCTCGGCGGCGGTCTACGACCCAACCGTTGATGGCCAGGTGCTCCATTTCCAGGTGCAAGGTGAATGGTTCGTGGATGAAGAAACGGGAAGCCAGTGGAATATCCTGGGAGAAGCGGTGACCGGCCCCCTTGCTGGCAAAAAACTGACCCCCATCATCCATGGCAACCACTTCTGGTTCTCCTGGGTGGTTTTCAAGCCGGACACTATCATCTACGGGATCTGATCCGCATTTCACCGGATTTTTAGGCCTCCCCACCGGGAGGCCTAATTTTTGTGCCGGAGATAAGAGGGGATGCGTCTGAGAGGCTTCCAGCCTGCAGTTGTATCCTCCGGCTTTAGCCTGACGAAAGAGAAGGGTAGGGCAGGTTTCCATACCTGCCCTATAGGTCGGGTAATGAAACCCGACCTACCATTCTGTCATTCCGAGCGCCACAGGCGCGAGGAATCTCTAGAAAGCCCTGCTATGCGACTAAAACCGAGACTAAGGAGATACCTTATTTCCCCTGGCACCTCAAAACCGAGGTGATTGCTGAGAGGATGTCTCTGCTTTGCTAGATTTCTTCATGCACTCCCCGCTTCACGACAATTGCCACAAAGCACCAATATATTCCTTTATCTGAGCAAATTTTTATTTTTCGCTCATCTGGGATAGAATGACAAGTGCCGCAAGATGTCCAAGAAATTAATTTTAGTGGATGGCCACGCCTTGGCCTACCGCGCCTTCTTTGCCCTTCCCATCAGTGCCTTCTCTACCACCCAAGGGGAGTTGACCAATGCCGTCTACGGTTTCACCATGATGCTCCTCCGCTCCCTCCAGGAGGAGAAGCCAGATTACATCGCCGTCACCTTTGATTCCGCCAAGCCCACTTTCCGCCACGAAGCGTATAAAGAATATAAGGCCCAGCGGCCGGCCATGCCCGACGAGATGCGCAACCAGATGGGACGCATCCGTCAAGTCATCGCGGCCCTCAATATCCCTATCTTTCAACTCGAGGGTTTCGAGGCCGATGATCTCATCGGCACCCTCTCCCGCCAGGCCGCCTCCCAGGAGGTTAATACTTTGATCCTCACCGGGGATCAGGATACTTTGCAGTTGGTTTCCCCCAATGTGGAAGTAATGACCCCCGGCGGCCACCAGCAGAAGTTCTCCGAAGCCCGAACCTACAACATCGAAGCCGTTCGGGAACGTTATGGATTCGATCCTGTCCTACTTGTCGACTATAAAGCCCTGATGGGCGATGTCTCGGACAATATACCGGGAGTAAAAGGCATCGGGGAGAAGACGGCCACGGCCCTTATCCACAAGTTCGGCTCGTTGGAGGATATCTATGCTCATCTCTCCGAAGTAGAACCACCCAAGGTTCGCCGTCTTCTGGAGGAGCAGAAAGAGCAGGCTTTCATGAGCAAGCGGCTGGCGACAATAGATACCGCAGTCCACATCCAGTTGGATTTGGAGAAGTGTCGCACCAGCGAGTACGACCGCGAAGCAGTGGTGACTGTCTTCCGCGAACTGGAATTCAAGAGTCTCCTCGAGCGGCTGCCAGGAGCGGAGATCAAAAAACCGGCCCAGATGTTTATGTTTGCCCAAGAAACTCCTGGCCGAGGCGAGCACCAGATTGTTGATACTCGGGAGGCCCTGGCCGATCTGCGCCGCGAGTTATCCTCCTCTCCTCATCTCACTTTGGATGTGGAGACCACCAGCATTTCCCCTTTGCAGGCGGATCTAGTGGGAATCGCCATAGCCAATTCTCCCCAGAAGGGTTACTACCTCCCGGTTGGTGGCGAATTGTCACTGGAAACTATTTGGTCTGAACTTCGCCCTCTTCTCGAGGACCAACGCATCCCGAAATGGGCCCATAACGCCATCTACGATTTAGCGGTGCTGGCCAACCACGGAGTGCAGGCCCAGGGCCTGTCCTTCGATACTATGCTCGCCGCCTTTCTCCTCGACCCCAGCGGCCGGGGCTATGGGCTCAAGGATTTGGCCTTTAAGTATTTGGGCCTGGAGATGACCGAGATCACCGAACTCATCGGCAAAGGCCGCGGACAATTGACCATGGCCCAGGTGCCGATAGAACGGGTGGCCCCCTACGCCACCGCCGATGTCCGAGCCACGGAGAGCCTGGTCTCCTTGTTTGGCCCTCAATTAAAGGAGCACGGCCTGTGGAGCTTATTCGAAGAGGTGGAAATGCCTTTGGTAGAGGCCCTCTTGGATATGGAATTGGCGGGGGTGGCTTTGGATCTGGAGTATCTAAAAGTAATTTCGCGGGAGATGCATGAGCGGATCGCCCATTTGGAGAGCGAGATCCATGGACTGGCTGGCCACCCCTTCAATGTCTCCTCCACCCAGCAATTGGGGGAGGTGCTTTTTAAAGAACTAGCCCTCCCCACCAAAAGCAAAACCAAAACCGGATATTCCACTGCGGCCGAAGTCCTGGAAGAACTGGCCGGGACCCACCCTATAATCGATCTCATCCAAGAGCACCGCCAACTCTCCAAACTGAAATCTACCTACGTCGATGCTCTTCCTCTCCTGGTGAACCGCCGCACCGGCCGGGTGCATACTTCATACAACCAGACCGGAGCGATCACCGGCCGTGTCTCCTCTAGCGATCCCAATCTGCAGAATATCCCGGTGCGAACCGAACTGGGGCGAAAAGTGCGCCGCGCATTTATTGCCGCCCCCGGCCATCTTCTCCTGGGCGCGGATTATTCCCAGATTGAACTCCGCATCCTGGCCCATCTTTCCCAGGATCCCAATCTCCTCGCCGCTTTCCAGCGGGGAGAGGACATCCATGCCTCCACTGCCGCCTTTCTCTTTGGAGTGCCCATCGAAAAAGTGGATGGGAAGATGCGGCGCATTGCCAAAACCATAAACTTCGGCTTGGTCTACGGCATGGGGGAGTTCGGGCTGGCGCAAAGGATTGAGATCCCGGCGGCCCAGGCCGCGGAGTTTATTAAGAATTATTTTGCCCGCTACCCCAAAGTGAAAGAGTACCTGGAAGCGACAAAGCGCAGGGCGCGGGAAGAAGGTTATGTCTCCACTATCCTGGGGCGGCGCCGCTATTTCCCCGAACTCCGCGCCGGGAGCCGGGCCCACGGAGGCATCATCCGCCAGGCGGAGCGGATGGCGATCAATATGCCCATCCAGGGTTCGGATGCGGATATTAATAAAATGGCCATGATCCGCCTCCACCGTGCTCTTGAAAAAGAGGGGCTCAGAAGCCGCATGATCCTCCACGTCCACGATGAGCTGGTCTTCGAGGTCCCCGAGAAAGAACTCGCCGAGGTGGGGCCCATGGTGCGGGAGATAATGGAGGAAACCTATAATTTGGACGCCCCGCTCCGGGTGGAGCTGGCCGCGGGCAAGAATTGGGCGGAGATGGAGGAGTTGCCGTCCCCGAAAGAGAAGGTGGGGTGAGATGAAAACCGACCGCTGGGCGGGGTTAGAACGGGCGGTACCCATGATGTTTATGGTCTCCGCCATCCTCTTTTTCTTTGCTTTCCTCTTCAACCTCATCATCCCCGGCCTGCCTCCCGGCACTAAAGAGGGCGCCCAGTGGACGGTCTGGTTCTGCGTCATTTTTGGAACCGGATTCTTAGTAGCGGCAATAATCCTATTTCCCCGCTGGGCAAAAAGTATTTTTAGGAAAAAACCGTGATCAAAAAGGCGATCCAGAAATCCCTGCTTGCGGCCCTAGAGAATTCCCAGGCCGCAGGGCAGATCCCCAAGTTCGCTCCGCCCGAGCCGGTGGTGGAGATTCCTGCCCTTCCGGAGCACGGAGATTACGCCAGCAATCTCCCCCTACAAATTGCCCGCCAGGCCAAAATGCCTCCCCTCAAGCTGGCTCAGGCTTTGGTGAAGGCCTGGCCGGAGACCGAGGCGGTGAGCAAGGTGGAGTTCGCCCCGCCGGGATTCATCAATTTCACCCTCAGCGACGGATGGCTGGCTCGGCAGGTGGAGGCAATCCTCGACCAAGGCCAGAACTTTGGCCGACTGGATATAGGTCGAGGGCAAAGAATCCAAGTGGAGTATGGGAGCGCTAATCCCACTGGCCCGCTACACATCGGCTTTGGCCGCAATGTGGTCATCGGGGACACCTTAGCCAATGTCCTGGCCCACGCCGGTTATCAAGTCCAGCGCGAGTACTACATAAACGATGCCGGGACTCAGACCGAATTTTTTGCAGAGAGCCTCTATGCTCGCTACGCTCAGGCCCTGGGGAAAGATCAGACCGTGCCAGAAAAAGGCTATCACGGGGAGTATATGGTGGAATGGGGACAAAGGCTGGCTGAAGAGCAGGGAGACAAATATCTGAAAATGCCGCGAGATAAGGCCCTGGCCGAGGTCGGGGAGATGGGGCTGGGATGGGTTCTGGCTGATGTGCGCCAAGACTTGGAGCGGATGAGGATAGGCTATGAT
>JACPPX010000018.1 GCA_016190785.1 Chloroflexota bacterium | reverse complement strand
GGAGTCTACAGGCCAAACAAGGCTCGGCTGGAGGCAGAAGGTCCAGTCGAAGGGGAATGCTTCTCTATCAGGAAAACTTTAGGATCCGAACACCAACTTAGTCAGCCAGGTCACTCCGAAAGCGATGAGGCCGCACACCGGAAAGGTGAGGATCCAAGCGGTTACGATTTCCAGGGTCACCCCCCATTTGACCGCCGAGAAGCGTCGGGCAGACCCCACTCCCATGATAGCGGTGTTTATGGTGTGGGTGGTGCTGAGGGGTATGCCCAAGCGGCTAGCCAGCTCTATGGTTAACGCCGCCCCCGTCTCTGCGGCGAAACCATGTACCGGCTCTAGTTTGGTGATACGTAATCCCATGGTGCGCACGATGCGCCATCCGCCGACCATAGTACCAACCCCCATGGTGGCCGCACAGAGCAGGATGACCCATAGGGGCACTTGGAACTCGGGAAGGACCCCGCCCAAGACCAGGGCCAGGCTGAAGGCCCCAATAAACTTCTGGCCATCGTTGGATCCATGGCTGAAAGCCATGAACAGGGAAGACAGGATCTGGGCGCGACCGAAAAAGGCGCGAACTGAACTGGGGCTGCGCCGATAGAATAGGCGATAGATGGCGGTCATGATCCCCATGCCCCCCAGGAAGCCGAGAAAGGTGGAGAAGACCAGGCCCAGACCCACCTTTTCCCATCCTTCGGCGAGGAGTACCGAAGGTCCCGCGGTAGCCAGACCGGCTCCAGTCAGACCGGCGATGAGAGCGTGGCTCTCGCTGGTGGGCAGCCCATAATACCAGGCCAGTGTGCTCCAAAAGACAATGGCGATCATCGCCGCTGCTACTGTGGAAAGGTTGATGGCCTCCGCTTGCACAATCCCTTTGCCTATGGTGGCTGCTACTGCTGTGCCAGACATAGAGCCCAGGATATTCATGCCCGTGGCGAAAATGACGGCGCGCTGCGGAGATAAAACTCTGGTGGAGACTACGGTGGCGATGGCGTTGGGAGCATCAGTCCAGCCGTTAACGAACTCCGCGGCCAGTATCAGGGCCAGAACAGTAAGGAGGGGGATCGCAGATTCAGGCATCGCTCGCGTTAAAAGTTTCTGGGTAGAGGCCGCAGTCCAGACCAGGCTAGGAATATTTGATGATTACCCCGCGGATAGTGTCCGCTACATCCTCGCAGCGGTCAATGGCCCGTTCCAAGTGGTCGTAGATCTCTTTCCACTTAATAATATCCACCGCCGACTCGGTGTTTTCGAAGAGGTTCACCAGGGCTTCGCGATAGACTCGGTCGGCATTGTTCTCCAAGTCATGGAGGCGGATGTGTTCAGTTTTGAAATCTTTAGGAGAACGGAGTCGAGAGAGCAGGTTGGCCACCTCTCCCACAATTTGCACCAAAATGCTGGCCAATTCCCGGGCGTAAGATGTAGTGTGTTCGATCTTGAAGAGCAGTATTGCCGCAGCGGCGTCTTCCATAAAGTCGAGGATATCATCAGTCTGTACTGCCAAGTCGTGGATATCTTCTTGGTCGAGGGGGGTAACGAAAGTGCGGGTGAGCCGATCCATGATTTCATGGGTGATCTCGTCCCCTCGATGCTCTCGTTCTACAATGCCCGGGTGGGTCTCCGGGGCAGACTCAGGAAAGGTGAAGACATGCTGTACTTTGAGGGCGGTCTCTTGCAAGGTCCGGCCCTGAGCCTCGAAGAGATCGAAAAAAGATTCCTCGCGGGGGATGAGGCGGATTTTCATTTTAGCCTCCTAAATTTAGCCAATGGCCGGTGCTATGGAAAGCCATCTAGAATTGCCGAGGGAATGACGCTCGGTATTATACATCACAACTTGTTATGGCGATCACTTTGGTCTGCTGCCCACAAAGGAGGTATGGAGAGATTGGGCAATGGGGAGGCCAAGACGGCGGTAGACATTGCCCAGATGGTTGCGCAAGGTCTGATCGAAAAGCGCCGCGTTGGGGGTAGGATTGCGCGATGAATACCACCAAAACCAGTCGCTCCCCTCGGCAATATATAGATCCCGCCAAGCCTGCTCGAGATGCTTAGCATCCTGGCCGTGCATCGTCTCATAAGCCACCAATGCTTGCCGGGTCTCGGCGAGGGCTTCCCAGGCCCGGTTATGGGTTGGTTCCCCAATCCAGACCTCCAAATTGCCATCGATCCAAGAACCAGCCGCCAGCCGTTCGATTTTTCTTTGAGGAGGGAATCGTTGTAGATACTCACTGGGTGTAACAGTCTCGATTTCCTCATCCCTGGAAAGAAGAGTGTAGAGATGGTTCAAGAATAGATTCCCGTTCTCTAAGTAACTCTCCCACGGATTTTCTCCATCCAGAATTATGGAGACGAGGTGAGGTTTATCACCAGGCAGTCGGGAGTCAATTCCGTGGAGCCGGGCCAGCAAATCCTCGGCCGCCTTCTTTCCCTCCCACCGGCCATACTCAAAACTTATCAGGTCGGATAGATACCGGTCGCGGAATATCATCGCCAATGGCGGCTCGCAATTTAGGAGATAGGGCTGATAGAGGTCGGCCGTAGCCAGGGGGACTCCATTCTCGTCGCGGGGAAAGAGGGAGCCAGAATCGAGGAGGCCCAGAGAGCGGCCCAGGATCCCCTCGTCGGAGGCCAGCCACTCTACCTGGCCGGCCACTGCCGAGAGCATGTCCTGGCCCACTGCCCCCTCGGAGGGCCACAGGCCCCGCGGGTGGTGGTCAAAGTTTTGCTGATGGAACTCCACCGCTCGCCGCACGTGCTCTCGCGCATCCTCGGGGTGAGCGAAGCCGGGGCTAGGGAGGGGGAGGTGGGGGCTGGCCTCTCTGGCGGAGGATAACTCCACAAGCAAAGGCAGAATGGGATGGAAATAGGGGGAAGTGGTGATTTCAATCTGACCCCTTTCCGCAAGTTGACCATAGATAGGGATGATTTCTTGCATTACCTCGCGCTGAACTTCTATGATGGCCTTTAAATCCTTGCGACTGTAATTGCTCCCCTTTTCCAACAATTGACGGATAGGCTCTTCCTCGCGTTTAGCCTCCTCTATCCAGGCGAGATGGAACAAAGTCAAAAGGTCGAGAATCTCCGCCTCCCGAAATGGCTCATGGTGGCGATATTTATTTTGAAGTTCGCGGTAACGGGGATGGTCCTGGATAAAATCCTGCGGAGCGGAGAATCCCATCTCCAGGACAAAATCCTCTTCCCCCACCGACCAGATGGGTAGTTCGGCCAGTTCTAGGAGTCGGTCGGTGAGTGTGCCATTGATATAGCTCTGGATCTGCTCGATCAATGATGGAACCAGGTTGAAAGTGGCTTTGACTCGGGGATATTCCTGCAGCATTTCTGGCATGCGCAGGTAGTTCTTGCTACTGTGGAGCCGCACCCAGGGGAGAATTGCTCGCCCGCTCCGTGTATAAGCGTAGTAGGGCTGGTGCATGT
>JACPPX010000016.1 GCA_016190785.1 Chloroflexota bacterium | reverse complement strand
TAGGCCAAAACCTCTCCCTTCTGGAGATGCTCTTTTATCCGCTCCTCGGTCAATTCTTTCCACACCCAACTTATATCATGCAAACCCACCAGCCCGGCACTGGCTTTGCGGAAATCCGAATCCCAGATGAACTTGTGGACTTGGGGCAAAAGTTCCGGGCTCATCACAAAAGGCGGCCGGGCCTCTCCCGCTTGAGGTTCGGCAAAGAAGTAGGCGAAACTAGCCGCGCGCTGGAATCCAAACTCCGCAGCCAGGTGATGGATCGGGGTATTCTCGGAGTTGGTGGCAAACCGCACCACCCTCACCTTTCGTCCCGCGGCGGCATCCAAACACTCCTTATGCAAGGCATGGGCGATCCCCTTACTGCGCTGGTGAGGATTGACCCGCAACCCCTCCATCCATGCCTCATCCGGGGAGTGAAAGGTCAGCTTGGCGATGCCCACTGCCCGGCCGCGGGACTCCGCCACCCAAAAATATCCACCCCGGTCCTTAAGCCAACGCCCCCAGATAAAGGGGATGTAATCCCTAAACTCCCCAAAAGTGTCTTTGGTGAAAGCCAAAACTGATTTCTTGTCCGCACTGCGCGCCGGGCGAATGGTGAAAGGCACAGCCCGGGGGCGACGAGGAGTCTTGCTCATTTTCCCTGAAAATTGGGCTTACGCTTTTCCAGAAAAGCAGCCATACCCTCTTGGCGATCTGCGGTATCAAAAAGCCTACCGAATTCCCCTGCCTCATGCTCCAAGCCGCGAGAGGGATCCTCCGCTAAACCGGAGTGGATGGTCCGTTTCGCCGCCGACAAAGCGAGAGGAGGTTTCTCGGCCAATTTATGGGCCAAGGCCTTGGCCTGGGGAAGGAACTCAGCCGCCGGGAATACCATATCCACCAGTCCAATACGCAATGCCTCTTGGGCCGAGATTATCTCCCCGCTATATATAAGGTAATTGGCCATCCCCCGCCCCACCAGCCGGGGGAGGCGGATACACCCTCCCCAGCCGGGGATGATCCCCAGATTTATCTCCGGCTGGCCCAGCCGAGCGGTCTCCGCCGCTACCCGCAGATCGCAGGCCAGGGCTAACTCACACCCCCCGCCTACGGCAATCCCGTTGATGGCGGCAATCACCGGCTTGGGCAACTCCTCGATGCGGATAGTGAGGGATTGGCCTCGCCGGGCCATGGCCTCCGCTTCTTTTCGAGTGGGGATGGCGGCCAGTTCTTTGATGTCCGCCCCAGCCGAGAAGGCACGCTCTCCGGCCCCGCTGATAATAATTGCCCGTACGGTATCATCCCCTCCCAAATCGCCCAGAGCGGCAGTCAATTCCTCGATCGTTGCCTGGCTGAGGGCGTTGAGCACTTGGGGACGGTTGATGGTAATCGTGGCTACTCCCTCTTCAATATCGACCAGGATGTTTTCGTAATCCACCTTCTCCTCCTTGCTAAGGCTAATACTTGTAGAATCCCTCTCCGGTCTTACGCCCCAATTTCCCGGCAGCGACCATCCGCCGCAATAGCACTGGGGCGGCAAAGCGGGGATCCTTCACTTCCTGGTACATAGCATCGGCGATATAGAGCACGGTATCCAAACCGATAAAATCGGCCAGGGTGAAGGGACCCATGGGGTGGTTGAGCCCCAGGACAATCCCCTGGTCGATTTCTTCTTTAGTGGCCAGACCATGCTCCAAAGCGCGGATAGCATCCAAAAGAAAGGGCACAAGCAGATAATTGACGATGAATCCCGGAGTATCCGGAGCGAGGATCACCTTCTTACCCAGCGTCTCCCCGAAGTTGCGGGCGGTTTGATAAGCTTCGTTGCTGGTGAGAATGGTGCGCACCATTTCCAGAAGAGGCATTACTGGCACGGGGTTGAAAAAATGTAGTCCCAAAACTCTGTCCGGCCGGGAGGTGGCCGCCGCCATCTCGGTCACGGAGAGGGAGGAGGTGTTGGAGGCCAGGATGGTGTGGGCAGGGCAGATTTTATCCAGGGCGGAGAAGACTTTTTTCTTCTCTTCCAAATTCTCCACTACCGCTTCAATGATCAGATCACAAGCCGAGAAATCTTCCAAGTGGGCAGTGCCCCTGATTTTCTCCCAAGCCGCATCGCGGTCCGCGGCCGAGATTTTTCCTCGCTCCACTGCCTTGGCCAGCGAGGTTTGGATGCGGCCCAGTCCCTTTTTCAGCAACTCCTCGTTTACTTCGCTGACCACCACCTCGTATCCCGCTCGGGCACAGACTTCGGCAATCCCCGAGCCCATCTGCCCGCACCCCACTACCCCCACTTTTTTGATTTCCATCTATCGCCTCCTCGATAACGATTGTTGCCCACTTTGCCGCAACAAGGATTCAGCGCCGCTTATAGCTCAGTTCCAGGCCGTTGCCCAGAGGCACGGTTATACTATCCATCTCCGGATGGCGGCGCACATAAGATAGATAATTAGCCAGCTCCTGGGGATGGGTGTGCACATTGTCGGAAACGATAACTCCCCCGGGGACGATACGCGGATATATTTCTTGAAGATACCCCAGTTGCGGTTGTTTATCGGCATCAAAGAAAACCAAATCGAAGGGGCCTTGTAATCCGGGTAGGATCTTCTCTGCTTCTCCATTCAGTATCTCGACCAATGTCGAGAGACCAGCCGACTCGAAATTTTTCTGAGCCATGGCCACTTTCTCCTTCGAGATTTCAATGGTGGCCAGATGGCCGCCGGTCTCTTTTAAGGCCGAGACAATCCAGATTCCAGAGTAGCCATTGGAGGTGCCGACTTCTAAGGCATTTTTGATCCCCGCAGCCTTGACCAAAATGTGCAAGAAGCGAGCCGCCTCCCGCGGCAGATTGTAAAGGTCGTCCCGCTTTTTCCTAAACTCCTCCAGTTCCCGCAATACCTTTACAACCTGCTCATCCATCATGCCCCCTCGCGAGCCTATTTCAAGGCGTCCACCAGGGCAGGGTGAAGTTGACCGTTGGTGGCCAACACCTCGCCCCGAAAGGGATGCCACGGTTTCCCTTGGTAATCGCTGACCATGCCACCCGCCTCGGTTACAAAAAGCCCCCCTGCGGCCGTATCCCAGGGCTTGACTCCTGCCTCCCAGTAGCCATCCAGCCTTCCAGCGGCGACATAACAAAGGTCCAGAGCCGCCGAGCCACTGCAGCGAGGACCTTGGCCGTGAAGGGCAAGATAACTAAACTCGCGGAGATTGGTGCGGGGAGTGGTGGCAATATCGTAGGGGAAACCGGTAGTCACCAAGGCGCGGATCAGATCTTTTGTTGAGGAAACTTGCAGCCTTTTCTCTCCCAAAAAGGCTCCTTTTCCCCTCTCCCCCCAGAAGAGTTCGTCGCGGACAGGATCATAAACCACCCCTAAAATTATCTCCTCTCCTTTTCGCAAAGCTACGGTCACACAAAAATGGGGGTAACCATGCAGGTAATTTATGGTCCCATCCAGGGGGTCAAGGACCCAGGTGTATTCTGCAACGGTTTTCTTCTCCTTAGTTTCTTCGGTGATAATCCCATGCTCCGGGAACTGGCGATGGATGGTCTCCACCATAAATCTTTCTGAGGCCAGGTCCGCTTCCGTGACAAAATCAATGGGCCCCTTCTGCGAGGTGACCTGGGCTTGGCCAAAATGCTGACGGAGGATGGCCCCCGCCCCCCGCGCCAAATCCCGGGCAAAATCCAAAGTCTCCACAATCTATCTAGCCCAAAACCTCCAAATTGGCCAAGGGAACCCACACCCGCTCTTCCTCTTCCACCACCACCTCCACACACCATGCCCCTAACCCGGACTCCAACCGTTGCCACCGCGGACTAGGGTCAGATACAAATCCCACCTGTCCCCTCTTTTCTCCTCCGCCTATCCGCAATTGTTGTCCCCTATCCAAAACAAAAGTTACTGTTTTCTCCTCAACCGCCTCCTCCTGCCGCGGGAGAGAAATGATTAGCTGCGGCCGAGGAGGGATTGCGGAGAGAAACGCCTCCTGCCAGGTGTGCCGCTCTAAAAGATGGGCCATCGGGGGGAGCATGGCCATTTTCCCAAAACCTTCGGTAAGCATCAAGGGAAAAGGAATAGCCGAGTTCTTCCCCAGGAGACTGGCCGGTATACTTCCCAAGATCATCCCCCGCACCCCGACCTCCGCCGCCTTGCTGAGCGTTTCTTTCTCCGCCCAGGTATCCCCGACCACGATGGCCTCGCTGAAGCGGGAGTCCAAGTGCTCGGGAAAAAGAGGCCCCCCTTTGGCCTCGCTCACCACCTTCAGTAGTCCGGAAGTTTCTCCCCCGCTCCCCCACCGGCCCTCGATCACCGCTCCCTGGGTCTCCAGGATTGCTCCCCGTTCCGGGATTACCTCCACCGCCCGACCAGAAAATCCGGCCAAAACCTGGGTCGAGGAGGGGGCCAGATCCAAAAGGATCCTCCCCCGGGTTTGGGAGACCACCTTTCCCGCGGCAGGAGAGGAATAGATTCTTCCCCAGGGGAGGCCACTTCGTTTTTGGGCCAGGGTCTCACCCCGCTCCACATCCTCCCCCACTTTTTTGCGCAGCAGCAGGGCCAGTTCTTCATCGGGCAAGGAGAGGGCGCGAGCCACGGGGAGGAGGAGCGGCCGCTGGGCAATCTCGGCTTGGACGATGACCCTCCCCGCCTCCACTTCCTCACCCGCTTGCACTAAAACCTCACCAGGGAGAGTAAGGATCCTCTTTCTCTGCAGGAGGGCCAAGGGTATTAGTCGAAAGTAGCCGGCAGGGCGATTGGACATCTGATTAACCCCAGAAACCTATTTCCGCCATCCATTCCTGAATTCTTACTCTTCTTCCCTCTTCATCCGCAGGCCAAGCCAGGGGCCGACCCCGGGCATCGATGATCAACCCCACTTCTCCACCTTGTACTTCTACCAGAGATGCCGCCCTACCCTTGCGCCCCAGTCCCACATCCAAACCGCGGGCGGGATGGAGTTTCACACTGGCTCTTTGTCCAGGGGCCAATGGGATAACTTCCAGCGCACCGTAATTAACTTCTCCTTCTAAATACCCGCCCTCGGCATAGGCTACTTTGAAACTTAAGGCAGGTTTTCCCTCGCTTCCCTTACCCCAGGGAGCAATTGTCGTCCCCAATATGCGCAGTCCATCATGGGCCAGGGCTTGGGCCGCGGCCAAAGGATCCCTGCGGGCGAGGAGTCCCATGGCCGGCAAGAGACCTGTATTATCCAAAGCCAGGGTACTCAACCCCCGCGGCTGGAGCCCATCCAAAAGAATCATGGCCGCTTGCCGCGGATTGGGGGGAGAGGAGAAAATCGAGCCCCGGGCCACGATCAACTCCGACTCTTCCCCAGCCTTGATTGTAAATAGCATCCCTTCCAGTAGCAGGGGAATGATTTCCCGGGCGGCGGCCTGCTCTAGCAGCAATTCCTCACGAGTGGAGGGAATGCTCGCCGGAAGGAGGGCTTTATTTCGCAATCTCTCCTCCAATTCCTCCGAGGATATTGCAAAGGGCAGCCAACGACGCAGCCGATTGAGATCTACTTGCGAGAGTAGCGATACTAGCCCATCTCCCAGCCCAATTCCATCCAGCCGCCGCCGGTAAAGGCCCTCCCCGGCCCAAACCGCACTGCTGGTGGAGGCTCCCAGGTCTAAGCCCAGGGTACGGAATCCCCCCTCTTGGGATAGGTATTCAATCGCCCAACTGAATCCCTGTAAGGTGGAACGGATCGGCTCCCCGCTCCACGAAGAAATTTCTTTTACTCCCGGAAGAGAAAGAAGTTTGCTTTGTAACCAAATTTCTTCCACCGTCTCAGCTGCCCCCCGGCTATCTTCTTTCCCCAATTGGGGCAAAGGATTATCAACCATAGTTAATTCCGTAAGGGATCCCAAAATCTGGACCAGGATAGGCCGCGCCTTGCTGTTGCCTAGATAGACAATCCGCGGACCTCGCTTGCCGGGAAGGGCCTCGTAGAGGAGAGCCAAGTCCTTAGCCAACTCCACTACCGCTTCCACCATCCCGCCTTCTGTCCCCCCGGCGAGGAGGATGAGCTCCACCTCCCCCTGGGCTATGGCCCGGAAAAGACTCCGTGCCCCTTCTCCGTGCCACAGCCGCAGGCGGCGGACATCCAGAGATTTTTCTAGATGAACATAAGTCGAACTAGCGAGTTCACCTATGACACCCAGACTGTACTCCCCGGAAAGACCTAACGCTGCCACACTTAAGGCAAGGGCGGCACTAGCCGTGGAGAACAATGCTTCCACACCCCCTGCTTGCTGGAGAAGAAGCCTTCCTTCTGGGGAGACAAGAGTCAAGCGCCTGATCTCGGAGATCTCCGCTAGGGCTTCTTGGAAGGAAATCCGGGCGTCTTCCCAGGGGGGCCCGAAGGTGCTGGGG
>JACPPX010000013.1 GCA_016190785.1 Chloroflexota bacterium | reverse complement strand
GAGGGCCTCCTCGGCCTGGGACCGGGAGCGCTCTAGTTCTTCTTCGGCCTGGGAGGGGTCCCGCTTGCGGAAATCTTCATAAAGCCGCAGGTGGAGGAGAAGAGAGCTCAAACTCTGCAAGATCCCATCGTGGATCTCCTGGGCTAACTGGCGGCGGGCCCAGGCGCTGGCTTCGGCGTCAGACTCGCGCTGGGCAAGGGCGGTGTCAATCACCCGGGCCACGGGCTTAGAGATCTCCACCAGCTGATCAAGGTCGGCTGGGGTAAACTCCGCCGCCCCCTTCTTGTTGCTCAAAGAGAGGACCCCTATCACCCGCTCCTCGACCATAAGCGGGACACACATTGCGTCTTTGACCTGGGGCGAGGTCCCGGGAAAGCGGTCATCGCGCACCGAGCCCACCAATAGCAAGGGTTCCTTGGTTTTGGCCACCCAGCCGGATATGCCTTCCCCTAGGTAGTGGCGGGCATTGCGCACCAAATCCTGGCGCGGCCCCCGGGCGGAGTTAACCGTAAGGAGTTCCCGTCCTTCGTGGAGGAGCATGATCGACCCCTCGCTAGCGGAGGTGGCGGAGATCACCGTCTCGAGAAGCGAGCCCAGTAACTCTTCCAGGGCGGTAACCAAATAGGGGAACTCCCCCCAAGGGCTGATTTGGGCTGCGGCTTTGGTGGCCATCTTCGGAATCCAGCACCAGTATAGCCCCAAAGTGGATTTCTTGTCAACTGGCCCAATGCATGTTGGAGGATTACATAAAGTTTCTGTTTGGTCTATTAAAATTGCTGAGGCATAGGCCAAGGTTTATAATGAGAATCATGACGCATCCAGAAGGATCACCTGCCGAATATCGCCGGCTGGACTCTCTGGCGAAGGCAGGCATTACTTTGCTCGTTCCTCCTCTTCTTCTTTTGAGTAACCTTTATCTTCTAATTTCCCCGGCCTTCATGAATTTCCAGTATGCTTTAGGTTTGCCTCCGGCAGAAAGGTTTACGACAGAAGAGAGGGTCTACTGGGCCAAGGCCACCTTAGAGTATCTCCGCCCGGGGCGGGATGTTTCGTACCTGGCGGCGATGGAGGATGAACAGGGAGCAATCTACACCCAGCGAGAGCTGAGCCACATGGTAGACGTCAAGGTGCTTGTGGATCGCACCTTCCTGGCTCATGCCGTACTCCTAGTTTTGGCTCTCATCTCGGCTGTATATCTGTGGGGCCAACCGCTAGGCCGATTGGGCTTAGCCCGGGCACTTTCGGGGGGAAGTTCATTGACCATTGCCCTCTTCGGCCTCCTGGGGCTGTTTGTCGCAGTGGCCTTTACTATCTTTTTCGATGCTTTCCACCGCGTATTCTTTGTGGGGGATACTTGGATTTTCCGCATAACCGATACTCTGATCCAGCTCTTTCCCCCGGCTTTTTGGTACAACGCAGCCGTTGCTTGGGCGGTGTTGACAATGGCCGAGGCAGCAGTTATCTGGCTGCTAACTCGGATGTGGGTAAGAGGGATGAGGGTGAGAGAAGAGGCTTAGGGATTAAAACTATGCCTTCTGCTGCAGGAAAAGTAGGGGACTGTTTTGTCTGTCGCAAGCAACTGGGGGAGATTGCCATACCCGGCGGCGCAATCTATAAAGATGAGTTAGTCTATGCTGGGCATGTTCAAATTCTGGAAGGCAATTCCACCGCTTACCTAGGGTATCTGATGGTTGAACCCCAGCGTCACATTCCAGGCCTGGGGGATCTCAACGACGAGGAGGCCCAAGCCCTGGGGCGGTTAGTTGCCCGCCTTAGCCGGGCTCTCAAGTCCACGGAGAGAGCAGAGCATGTCTATGCCTTTGTGCTTGGTCATCATGTCCCCCACCTGCATATTCACCTCGTCCCACGGTATCCTGGTGCCCCGCGGAAATATTGGGGCGTGCATGTGGATGAGTGGCCGGAGGCACCCCGGGGTGGGTCCGGGGAAATTAAGGCCATGTGTGGCCGATTGCGGGCCTATTTGGGAAAAGAGGGGTAGAATCCTATTCGATACAGCAGGACATATTGTGGATGTCGCGGAAGAAGGCCTGGGGTCTAGAACAAGGGGGCTAATAGTTGGCCCCTGCTAAGCCAGTAATAAACGATATACAGCCCGGCTCCAAGAAGTAGGACGGCACTTAGCCTTTCAATGTAGGGGATGAAGCGCCGAAGAAAGGTAGCCAAGACCCCTTTGAAGAGAGCGGCGCTTAGGGTAAGAGCAGTGATAACTAGGCCCATCCCCACCCCATAAGCAACAAATTGCAAGAAGCCACTAAAAATTCCCTCGGTGGTAAGAGCCCCACCCACGACGAGAAGAAATACGGGCAAGGTGCAACTGAGTGAGGCAATAGCATAGGCGATGCCGAAAAGGAACATACCCACAAGGCCACCCCGGGGCCTAATGTTTATCCGCTCCAAGAACGGTATCCCGATCCAGCGGCCAGTGAGGAGCCAAAAGCCGAGGAGTACCAGCACTACCCCGATCAATAGACCAAACCATGGCATCCAGCCAATAAGAAACCTGGCCCCGGCAGAGATGATTGACCCGGCGAAGCCAAATAAGAGGATAAAACCCAAAGTGACTGTGGCGCCGATGATCAAGGCCCGAGAGCTCCGAGCAAAGGCGGATGCCTTAGTGAAGCCTGCTTCCTGAGTCCCGAGGTAGTAGGCGAGATAGGCGGGGAGCATGGCAAAGCCACAAGGATTCACCGTGGCCAAGGCACCCACACCCAGTGCGTAGAAAATAGGTGTTATTTCCATACAGGGGTGGCCTCTCTCTACCTTGCTGGGACAATGCCCACGGTAGCTAGGGCCTGTCGCCAAGTCTCGTAGTTTGCTGGGAAAACATCTGCATACTGGATAACCCCATTGAGGTCTATAACAAACTTGGTATCCAGGGCGCGGATGCGGTATTTCACAACCATATCGTCGGTGTCCAGGGCATAGTACCAGTCCGGGGGAAAGCCGAAATATTGTTGGTAGTTCTGAAGGTCCCGATCGCTCTCCGCAAGGTCTACGAAGACGATCAGTACACTGAAGTGATCCCCACCTAGATCTGCCTGAAACCTTGCCAGATGCTGCAGGCCTTCGATGCAAGGCAAGCAGTAGGTGGTGGTGAAGAAGAGCAGGCCTGGTTTTTGGTCGATTAAGGAGGAAAGGGTTACCTCCCGGTCGAAGGCATCGGTAACTTGAAACGCGGGAGCAGCCTGGCCCACTTCTGTCCCTTCAATAGGAATGGCTACGCTCAAATCCGGAGCAGATGTGGGCGGGGGACTGGGGATCGCTCCCTGACAACCCAAGGTCAGCAAAAGGGCTAAGCCCAATACCGTGAATCCGGCTTTTCGCGCTCGTTTACTGCGCGGCTGATTTCTCTTGGCCATCGTTCAGCTCTCCTTCACTAACGACTACGGATGCTTCTCCCCTCCAGCCATCGCAGGCCCAGCCACAACCAGCCAAAGAAAGAAACGGTGAAGGCCAAGTAAATCAACAATGTATTCTGACTGATCCAGGCTCCGAGTGTCGTTCCCGCGGTGGCGCCGATGAGCAAACCAAGGGTTAGCGGCAAATGGCATGGGCAGCTGATAAGGGCGGCACCAAGCGCCACATAACCCTTAGTTTCTTGTAGGAAAGTCCTCATATCTGTAATCTTCCTTTCAATATTTGTTTATTGTAGGGCTTGGGCATCAAATTCTGGATCTTGGGGAGAGGCCCGTAGACCTGAGGCGCGAGCGGTGATTTCTATTATCTCCGGGAGCGAGATCATATCTGGATCATAGATCAAAGTAATTATTCCCTCAGTGTTGATACGAAATTTGGCTATGCCTGGTGTTTTGTAATAAGCCAGGACTACCCGGGTTACTTCCGGGCCACAGCAGGAGGCCGGTGCAGGCACGAGGCGCAGAGTTGCCCTGGCTCCCTCGCCAGTTAAAGGTGCAGGGGTGGCGATGACTCGTAGGTTGGTAGATGATCGGATGGCGGTTGAAGGACCCGTGATTAGTATCCAGGCCAGCAGGAAGACGGACGCCAGGCCCTTTTTCATGTCGAACGGCTATTTCCCGAAGTCGGCGAGAGAAGGCCGCGGGCAATTGCCGAACTGGCAGGTCTCGAACAAGTCATAAACTTGGCGAGGGAGGCCCTGGCCGACGGGGAATCCGAGAATTTTTGCTACCTCGAAGGTAATAGGCGTATCGTGGGTGGTATAGCCCCCGGTCAAGAAATCAGCCACCTGCACCACTTGTTGTTCGGACATCCTTCCACGCAACAACCACTGCACGAAATTACGCGTGCGCTGTAGAGCAAGCCGGGCAATGTCCGCCTGAATCAAGGTTTGGTCCTGAACTGCTTCGATAGGCTTGCGATTGAGTAGCTCTACCAGTGCCCCGGCGGGCAGGCCCCCAATCTGAGGGTCGAGAGGGCCGAGGACACTGTGCCCCTCCATCAGTATCTCGTCGGCGGCCAGGGCGATCATAGTACCCCCGGACATAGCATAGAAAGGCACCATAACCGTAACCCGCCCGGGATGGGCTTTAAGGGACATGGCAATCATCTCTGCGGCCAGGGCCAATCCCCCCGGGGTGTGTAAGATTAAGTCGATGGGCTTCTCGGGGGCAGTCCGCACAATCTGGCCCAAGATGGACTCCGTGTCCTCGGTGGTCAGGTAATCCCGATGTCCCTCCCACGGCTCGTGGCGGTGGATCATGGTCAGCACCTTGGAGCCTCGCTCATTTTCCAGTTCGGCAACGATCCTTTGGCGCTTGGCCAGGATCTCATTGCGGAGACGATCTCTTTCCGCCCGCTCAGAGGCGTCGCTTTCTGGATGGTGTGAGCTGCGGACCTGTCTGGCTATACGATTACGAGCCATGGCCTCAACCACAACACCCTACCGGGTAGTCCCACTCTTCTTGGCTGGCTTCGAGAGCCTTGACCTTGCGCACCGCCTGGCGGATCGTCTCCTCTGAAGGCCAACCCTGCAGCGTCCCGTTCTTGCGGTTAAGCCGGCAGCCTTAGCCGTACTCTTGCTGCTCAAGCCCAACGGGCTCGATATCCTCCCCGTTTATGCGGATAGCGGGTGAGCCGGGGAAACGCAGGATTTGGGCCTGGGTTTGGTTC
>JACPPX010000014.1 GCA_016190785.1 Chloroflexota bacterium | reverse complement strand
TGGTAAATCCCCTCTAATACCTGGAGAAAAGTCTCTTTTATCTTATCTAGATCGCGGAGGGTCAAATCCGTACCGTCCAACTGTCCCTCCCGCAGCCGGGCCTCCACAATCTTCTCCACAATCTGCTTCGCTTTCTCGAATGATGTCGGGCGCTCGGCGCGGATGGTGGCCTCCACCCCATCGGCGAGCATGACTATTCCCGCTTCCCTGGTTTTGGGGCGAGGCCCAGGATAAGTGAATTCTTCTGCTTTGCCTTCCTCGGCGAGGTGGTAGAAGTAGGCGGTCTTGGTCGTCCCGTGGTGCTGGGGAATAAATTCTCGGATGGTAGTAGGGAGACCGTACTTACGGGCTAATTCCAAGCCATCCGGGACATGGGCGATGATCATCTGGGCACTGAGTTTGGGTTCCATCTTCTCATGGATGTTGAGTCCCTCTTCCTGGTTCTCAATGAAAAGATAGGGACGGAGGACCTTCCCGATATCGTGATAATAGGCCCCTACCCGGGCGAGCAAGGGGTCGGCCCCCACCGCTTCCGCTGCCTGCTCCGCCAGGTTGGCAACCATCAGGCTGTGATGATAGGTGCCCGGGGCTTTGAGGAGTAGTTCCTTGAGCAAAGGATGAGTTGGGCGAGCTAGATCCAAGAGTTGCAGAGGGGTAACTATACCTATGAAATTGGAGAGAACAAAGAACCCACCCAGAGCCAGACTGGCGGAAAGTCCCCCGTTGATCAGTCCGGTCCCCAGATTGCTCATAAAGCCCAGGGTATCGCCTGCGCTAGTGAATTGGAACACGGCGATGATTGCCGCGTTAGCCGCAGCACACCACGCCCCGGCCCACAAAAAATTATTGATCCGCTCCAGACGGTGCAAGCGCAGGGCGGACAGAATTCCTCCCGCCAAGGCATAAAGGGTTAGTTCCAAAGAGACTCCGCCGATCAACCCCAAAAACAGGCTGAGAGCAGTAGTGCTGATTACCGCCACCTCGGCCCCCACCAATGTGGCTAAGAGCATGGCTGCTGCCGCGGAGGGGAAGAGGTAGCGGAAGAGCGGGCTTCCCGGGATCAGAATTTTGGCGGCCAAAACCGTGACTACAATTAGTAGGACGAAGATCACCACCCGCCGGCTATCATCCCACAACTCGGGCCGCAGCCGCCATAGATAGCCTACCAATAAGGTCACCATCACCAGAGTGAAAAGAACCCGCGAGGCTACTTCTGGCCATTCCACAGAAACTTGGCGCAACCCCAGGACTCCCAATTTCTCCCAAGCCAGGGGAGTAGTTACATCCCCCTCCCGCAGGATGATCTCCCCCTCCTCGATGGTTATGGATACTGGTTGCACGCTATCCCGCGCCTCCTCCCGGGATTCCTCCGTGAGCTGGGGGTTGAGGAAGCTGCTGGGGAGAATAAAATTCACCACCCAGGCTTCCACCAGGGCCGCTTGCGTAGGGCTAAGGGACAAACTCACCCGGCTGGGGACCTGGCGTTTGGCTTCCGCAACCCCCTCCGCCCGGATGTCCTGGCGCAGGATCTGGTCGAGGAGATAGAGACTCTCCCCAACCACTCCCGCCCACCCCTCGTCCGAAGCATCCAAGGTTTGGGCCACGGCCTCGCTGGAAAGTGAGACTTCGGGGATCTGGGCCAGGAGGTTTTCCTTTTCCTCGCGGCTGGCAAAAGGATCGTGACGGATGGAGTCGACATAGGCAAAGACCGACTGCAACCTCTCTAATTGGCGACGTAGCACCTCCGGGTCGGCGGCATCGTAGACCGGCGGCACCGCCGAGGCCGATTTTTCCCGCTCCTCATCAGTCATCACTCGGCTGATATAAGTAATGCGCCGCGGGGAGCGGATGTCCGCCGGACTCACTTCGCCGACTTGGAGATTAATCTGACTAGGCAAAAATTGAACGACCAGGATCAGGCTCAAGACTAATATCAAGAACAAGCCGACCAAGATGGCGCGCAACCGGCGTCCCCGCAGAAACGCCCGCCGAAATTCTTTCGTCTTCTCAGCCATAGAAGCCTAGGGTTTCATATTCTGGCAACGGTCCCTCTACAAAGAATAAGTCCGCATCCCCGATGCGGATCATCCGCCGCCCTTGCGGATGCGCCGTAGGCACATCCGCCCCAGATGCGGATCATCCGCTGCTTTCCAAAAGCCGCCGGACTACGCCGCTTACCGTGCTCCCTTCCGCCTTTCCCTGCACTTGAGGCATAATTTCCTTCATCACCTGCCCCATCTGGCCCACCCCTTTGGCTCCTTGGCGAGCGATGATCTCCTTCGCCATTTTCTCGATCTCCTCCTCGCTTAGTTGCTGGGGGAGATACTCTTGGAGGATGGCCAACTCCTCCTTTTCTTGGGCCACCAGATCCGTCCGGCCCCCTTTTTCGAACTCGGCAATCGCCTCCCGCCTTTTCTTGGCCTCGTTGCCGATGATCTTAAGGATTCCACCATCGTCCAGTGTCTTCTCTTCCGCCTGCCCCTTGGCAAAGTCCTCCCGGGTGGGGATCTCCGCCTTGTGCACCGCATCCAGGACCAGCCGCAGGGTCAGTTTCCGCCGCCCATCGCCGGCGCGGATAGCATTCTTGAGATCCTCTTGCAGCCTCTCCTTGAGCCCCGTCGTCATCTTAACACCTTGTCCTCTAAGGATTATAGGCTGCCGGCCACACCCCGTCAAGGAATGCGGTGCGGCAGCGAGCGGTACCAGCCAGGTCTCGCTACACAAAGAGTAGGAAAAGGAAGACTACCCCGGGGGCCAGCGCATGGCCCGTCCTCCCAGGAGATGGAGGTGGAGGTGAAATACGGATTGCCCGGCCAGGGGCCCCTGGTTGAGGACTAGCCGGTAGCCGCGGCTCAACCCCTCGCTATGGGCTAAGTGGTTGGCAGTGGCGAACATCCGGGCCACAAGATCACCATGCTGCTCCTCGATTTCGGCAATCCCGGGGATGTGCTCATTGGGTATGATTAAAATATGAGTCGGAGCCTGGGGGTTTATATCGCGGAAGGCAGTGACCAGAGCATCTTGGTGGATAATAGTGGCCGCTCGTTCCCCAACCACAATCTGGCAGAAGACGCAGGATT
>JACPPX010000156.1 GCA_016190785.1 Chloroflexota bacterium | reverse complement strand
GAGGAGATCCAGCGCGGCCTTGCCACGGAGTTTGTCGGCCGCCGTATCATCTATTTGCAGTCCACGGATTCCACCAATGAAGTAGCCAAGGACGAGGCCCAGGCCGGGGCCGCGGAGGGGACGGTGGTTATTGCCGAAGAGCAAGTGAAGGGCAAGGGCCGCCGCGGCCGCATCTGGCTGGCCCCCCGCGGCTCAAGCCTACTATTCTCGGTCATCTTTTATCCCCGGCTTTTGCCCGAGGAGGCGGCGAGGCTGACCATGGTCGCATCCTGGGCAGCGGCGGAGGCCATCGCCCAAACCACGGGCCTTGATTGCCGCCTGAAATGGCCCAATGACATCCAGGTCGGAGGGAAAAAGGCGGGTGGAATCTTGACCGAAGCAGCCTTCACCGAGGAGTGGGTCGAGTACGCAGTGGTGGGGGTCGGGATCAATGTCAACTGGGATCCGACGCAGATTCCCGAACTCCGCGATACCGCTACCAGTCTCTCCGAAGCCCTGGGCCGGGAAGTGCCGCGCGCCCCACTACTTCGTGCTATCCTTGCTAAACTAGAGGAAGGCTATAAACTGGCCCACGAGGATCAAGAGTTTTATCGATTATGGGCGAGGCAGCTGGATTCCCTGCACCGCGAGGTGGAGATCAACCTGGTGGGAGAAATCGTGCATGGCTTTGCCGAAGACGTGGACCGGGAGGGGGCCTTGCTCCTGCGGGAAAGCGATGGCTCGCTGCGCCGCATAACTATGGGGGAGGTTTTATAGAATGCACATCGCCGTAGGCACCGATGAGAAAACTCACCTCACCGATTTTGTGGCTGAGGATCTAAAAAAGCGGGGGCATGAAGTCGAGTTCTACGGCCCGGCGCAGTGGCCGGATGTGGCCCGCGAAGTGGCGGAGAAAGTCGCCAGCGGGGCCGCCGAACAAGGCGTGCTCTTCTGCTGGACCGGGACCGGGGTCTCCATTGTGGCCAACAAAATCCCCGGCATCCGCGCCGCCCTATGCTGGGATGCGGAAACCGCCCGCGGCGCCCGCAAATGGGACGGGGCGAATCTCCTCTGCCTCTCCCTGCGCTACACCTCAGAAATAGTGGCCAAGGAGATTCTGGACGCCTGGTTGGGGACAACGGAGATTGATCCCACGGAAGTGGAGAATATTGAGAAGGTGAAGAGGATGGATGAGGCCCTGAGTAAAGGTAGCGTATTCCTTTCGAGGACGGTTGCTCGCAAGCAAAGGGAAGCCACTATAAGAATTCAGAAAATCCTTAGCCAACGAGAAAGCGTTCTCTCTGAACAAGTAGCATCAGTTCAGGACGTGCGGGAGTTGCCCCGCTCTGTTCGTGAGCGAATCGTTGCTGAATTGGGTAACGAGTTTTCGGAAAAGGGACTCCGCCCTGACTTCGAACCTAATGCCTACGGGCTAGAGATAGAAGATTTGATAGACGCTTGTGCTTTGGCCGAAGTGGATAATTCCTAGATATCGACGAGCTATTCTCCCGGCTCCAGTATCAGCAGCCCCTCCTTATTTCCCTGCACATCCCCGCTATCCCACACCATGGGGTGATACTCCACCCGCTCCCAGGGGTCAATCATATCCGCGTAGTGAGGATGAAAGGGGATGCCGGATTGGCCGGTGGTGTGCATGCTCTGCGAATTGGCTAGATTCGAGAGGTCAATAACCTGGCGGTAGGAGGGGAGGGAGGTGACCACAAACGGCTCAGTGTAATCGAACCGGGCATTGTTGAGCACCGCCCAACTTCCCGGCACCGGCATCGGCCCACGGTCGAAGATTAGGTTGAGGGGGAGGATGCCGCCAAAAGTAATATGCTGGAAAGTGGCAGTGTGCAAGCGGCCCCAGGTCCAGGCGTGGGGCGCATCCCCAAAGTGATCTCCCAGGAAATCCAAGGCCTCCTCCCAACTGCGGCGGATGATTTCTTCTCTAGTCTCCACCTCGGCAGTGGAAACATCGTCGTACCAGGGGTTCTGGGGGTCGGCGACGATCTCCTTAAGAGCCAGGGTCGGCCAGGATCCGCTGTCCAAATAGTCGGGGAGGAGAGCCCCTAACTCATCCCCCACCGTGTTCTCCACCAGTTTCAGGTAAAAGGTTTCGAATATCAGGGCTCCGGTGGAAGATGGAGCGTGGCCCATATCCCAGCCGCGGAGCTGGTTCAGGGCCCGCTCCTCCAGAAAACCATTAGGCTCTAAAGCCAGGAGATAGGGAAGAAGGGTGGCGGCGGGGAGGAAATAATCATCAGCCTGCATCCTCTGGAAATCGGCGAGCGAGAATTGGTCTTGCCCGCTCAGCAAATCCGTAATCCGCTTAGCGCGGAAGCCGGGGTCCCAGTCGAAGGCGATAGGGTAGGGGTAATCATCCCCTATCACCCGATTGTTGGCGGCGACAATAAAATGCTGGGGAGGATTATAGACCGCCGGCATCTCCTCGTAGGGCACATACCCCTGCCATTCGTACTCCCCCGTCCAACCGGGGACCGGCAAGAGCCCGCTGTGGCCCGGGGCGCGGATCGGCACCAAACCCGTCATCTGGTACCCGATGTTGCCCTGGACATCGGCATAGACCACATTTAACCCCGGCACCGCCCACTGAGATAGTGCCTGGTGGAACTGGGCCCAATTCTCGGCGCGATCCAGATCTAGCAGACTTTCGAGTATGCGGTTAGGGTCCAGAGCGGTCCAGCGGAAGGCCACCGCTTGCTCCTCTCCCAAAGCTCCACTGATATCCTCGGCCACATCGGAGAGAAGGGGGCCGTGGCGGGTGATGCGCACCGGCAGGACCATTGGCTCCTGGCCTTTGACCTGAATCACCTCTTCGATGATCTCCATATCCTGCCACTCTCCCTGATATTCGTACTGCTGGGGGTTATCGGGATTGATTTTCTCGAGATACAGGTCCTGGACATCGGTCCCAACATAAGTTAAGCCCCAGGCGATGTCCTGGTTGTGGCCGGCGACAACTCCAGGAACGCCGGGGAGGGAGACACCCACCACATTGAAGCCGCCGCCTTCGAGATGGACTTCATACCAAATTGAGGGCATCTGGATATCCAAATGGATGTCGTTAGCCAGGATGGGCATACCGGTATCGGACATCGTTCCATCCACCACCCAAGAATTACTCCCCAAGCCGTCTCCTCCCCCCATCCCCACCAGTTGCCCAAAAGCCTCTGGCCCGGCATCGGCACTCGCCAGATCCCATCCCCGATACCCTTCCACCTGGGGGGGGATGATCAGGGGGTGGTCGGAAGGATAGAAGGGAGTGAGTTGCCAAGTTTTCTCTTCCCCCAGGGCTTGGATCAGTCGGGCGCGGAGGAGTTCTCCTTCCCAATTATCTCCCAGATTCCAAGCCATGACTTTGCCCCACACCAGAGAATCCACGGGAGTCCAGGGAGCAGGTTTATAGCCCAGGATCAAAAACTCCGGCGGCAGAGTATCGCCATGGCTCTCGATGAAGGCATTGACCCCCGCAGCGTATGCTTCCAGGGCCTCCTTAGCATCACCCTCCAAGTTTTGGGCTTCGATCTCGGCCGTGCGCTGCCAGCCCAGGGTGCGGATGAAACGGTCAGTATCTAGCGTGGCCTCGCCCAGTACCTCGGAGAGGGTGCCGTGGCCGATCCGCCGCGAGAACTCCATCTGCCACAGCCGGTCCT
>JACPPX010000157.1 GCA_016190785.1 Chloroflexota bacterium | reverse complement strand
TCCCAGTTGCGGACCCCGCCACCATCTATGTATCGGGAGCCGACGATCAAGCCTGCCTCACCGGAATTGGCGGCGAGGAAGGGGAGATAGCGAGGGTGGTGGGAGAAATCAGCATCCATGGTGATGATTTGAGTGGCCCCCAAAACCAGGGCTCTTTGGAAACCAGCTAGGTAGGCTGTTCCCAGTCCCAACTTTGCCGGGCGGTGAAGGGGGTGTACCCGACCATTTCTCTGGGCCAGGGCCTCCGCGACCAATCCGGTGCCGTCCGGGGAAGCATCGTCGACGATAACTAAGTGGGGAACCAGGGGGGAGGCCAATATCTGCTCGGCCAAAACCTCTAGGTTCTCTTTTTCGTTATAGGTGGGGAGGATGACCACCGTTTTTTCCACAGGCATAAGTCTCAATTTTATTGTCCTCCCTTGGTATATGCAAGCGATTGGCATTGTGCATATCTTAGCCATAAGGTAAAATGCTCCTAAGGAGGCCAGATGATTCCACTGTATGACGAAAACCCCAGCCGCACTACTCCTCTAATCAACTGGGCGATAATCGGTGCCGCCACTGCCGTTTTCCTTTATGAATTTAACCTGCAACTGCAATCGGAACAGGCTTTTTTGAACTTCATCGACACCTACGCCCTCGTCCCCCGCAACCTCCTAAACAATCCCTCTCCGCAAAACATCCTAACCCTCTTCACTGCCATGTTCTTACATGCCGATTGGTTGCACATAATCTTCAACATGCTCTACCTATGGATCTTCGGTAACAATATTGAAGACTCTATGGGCCACATTCGCTATTTTATCTTTTACCTTCTCGCCGGTCTGGGTGGGAGTGGGTTGCAGATGGCAGTGGATCCCAACTCTACACTTCCCAACCTAGGAGCCTCAGGCGCAATTTCCGGAGTCCTGGGAGCCTACCTCATCCTCTACCCCAATGCCCGGGTGATTTCCCTAGTTTTCTTTGGCTATTTCATCCGTTTGGTGCGGGTCCCGGCGCTGATCGTCCTTGGCTTGTGGATTGTCCTGCAACTAATCAGTGGGATTGTTTCTCTTGATGCATTGGGGCAGGGAGGAGTGGCCTACTTTGCCCACATCGGTGGATTCATAACCGGTCTTCTTTTAGTGAAACTATTCGCTCGGCGGCGACGCTACGCCTGTTGATCTCCGGGGCAAACCATGGCTCTCCTCGCCCGGCTGCTCTATGACGTTCAGAAGTTGGATCTGGAGATCGATGCTGCAGAACGGGAAAGCCAGACCCTGCGGGGTCGTTTTGGAGAAACTGAAGATCTGCGCACTGCACGCCAGGCATCAGCCAGTAGGGAGGAGGAGCGAAAAAACCTCGCTGCCCGGTTGCGTTCTCTGGAACTGGACTTGGGGGAGGTGGAGGATAAGATAAAGGCTACGGAAAAAGCCCTCTATCAAGGGGAAGGACAAACTCCCAAAGAACTGGCCAGCCTGCAAAAAGAAGATGGATTCCTTCGCAGCCGCCGCGGGGAGATCGAAGAGCAAGCTTTGGAGACCATGGAACGTTTAGAAGAGGCTTCTCGGCAGGCAGAAAGGCTGCGTCAGGAATATGAAAAGTTGGAGGCTACCTGGAAGAAGGAGCAAGGTGGCCTCCAGGCAGAATTGGAGAAACTAAAAGATCAGTTCCAGAAACTCCAGGATAAAAGAGCAAAATTGGTGGCTGGTATACATCCCGATGCCTTGGATGCCTATGAGGAGTTGCGAAAACGAAAGGGTCGAGTAGCGGTGGCCCTGGTGGAGGGAGGAATCTGCAAAGGATGTGGGGTGGATGTCCCTCCCAGCCAGCAGAATGAGATCCTGCGCGGTGAGCACCTAGTGCACTGCTCAAACTGTGAGCGAATTTTGTATATGGAAACTCAATAGTAGAGTAGGTTGATTAGTTGATTTACGGTCAAAGTCCCCACCCAGAAAATGGGCCTCTTTTTTCATTGGCCCGCCACGGTCAAGCTACTGATGGCAGGAATAGAGTCAGGCGCAGACTGTTGGGAGCATGGGGCCCTCATGTTGAACAGGGGATAGTACTTATTTCCTATGCAATTGGGTGAAACAATATGGCCATTTGGGTGGTAGAATATTTGGAAAGATTAATCCCTACTTTCATATTCTGAGGAGAGCATGGAAGCCGCTCTAGCCATCAGATTTCCAAAAGTTGCTGCCCAAGAGCGGGTGCACAATTATCCTTTCTTTGTATCCTTGGTGTGGCAGGGGGGATTGCTCCTCGGCGTGGCCTTCTCCGTCCTGCGCTGGGGAGGGACCAGCCTGCGGGCTGCGGTATACGCCGGAGGAATAGCAGCGCGGATTATTGATCTCTTCTTTCCCTCTGTCGCCGCCTTCTTATCCCGATGGCCCTTGCCCCGCATCTCTTGGCCAATACCGGCTGTGGGTCTTGAGGAGCTCCTAGGAGCCCACCTTGCCCTTTTCATAGCCCTTTTGGCGGTGTATTTCCTCTACGATCTTTTCCCTGCTCTTTCCCTTGCTCCGGACGGAGTGCGGGTCTCCAGCCATGGCCAGTGGGTGTTTATTCCCTGGGGCCGGATTCGTCGGCTAGTATCCACCGAAGCCTATGCCGGAGAGCGGCTTATAGTATTTGTTGAATTGGATACTGAGCGCTTGGGGCCCAAATGGCGGTTGGCAGGGTTAATCTTCGGAGTAGGGCCGCGGCCCGGATTTCTTTTGACCACCGATCTCCGTGATTTCGACCAGTTGGTGGTTACCCTGGCCAACCGGCTAATGGAAGGGAAGGGGGATCAGCCCCTGTCAGAGGTGATTGGCGAGGATCATTTCTCTCCGCTTTTCAAATTGACCCTGGATCTCCCAAATTTCTTGCTGCAAATAATAATGCCCTATGAACGAGAGATACCATCCTACCGTCAATCATTGCTCGTCTGGGTCATGCTCCTGGTATCGAGCTGGGGATTGCTATCAATGTCGCGGGCTTTAGCCACGGGGGATGCCCGTTGGTCGCTGATCCCCTTGTTTTTCTTGGCTTCCCTGGAGATAGCGGTGGGGGCTACCGCGCTGTGGGCCATTTCCGATCTATACGCCGGATACCCCAACTGGCGGCAGATCAGTACCATTTACCCCTTCAGTCAAATCTCCCGATTGTGGTTTTTCCCCTTCTTGGGCCTGGCGGTGGCCGTACCCCTTCCGGCAGTGCTCTTAGTCCTTCTCGGCCTGGGAGTGGCGACGTGGGTTGGGTATCTGGCTGCCCGGTTCACCCAGGTTTACTACAACCTCACCAGCCTCCGCTCGGCCATCCCTGGAGGGATCATGCCGGCCTTGTACTTCATTCTTCTCTGGGAGGTATTCCTTTTCTCGTGAAAAATTGCCCCCATTGCCCAGGGGCAGCAGTTGAATATTAGATGACAAAACGAGGCCTTTTAAGGTCTCGTTTTTCGTTGGGAGATTACTGACTTAGCCCAGGCTGGCGATAATCAGTTGTTCGATGACTGTCTGAAGGATATTAAGGAGAATGATGGCCACCATGGGGGAGATGTCGATCATGCCTATGGGAGGGATATAGCGGCGCAAGGGACCGAGGATGGGCTCGGTGATATCGTAGAGGGTGGTGGAGATGGGATGGGTGGGATCAAAACGAAACCAGGAGAGAATAACCCGGGCGATGATGGCGAGGTTCAGGGCAGTGAAAAAGAATTGGATAAAACGCAGGAGAAAGATAATCATCCTTGGATTAAACCTCCCAAGTATTTTGATTTTTGATGAGCAGCCCATACCGCTTTGGAGAGGACGGTGCGCAATCCTCCCTTCTCCAACTGGTAGATGGCCTCCGCACTGGTCCCTCCCGGAGAAGTGACCATATCCCGCAACTGGGCCGGATGGAGGGCAGTGGCCCGGGCCAGGGCGGCAGAGCCCTCCACGGTCTGGAGGACAAGTTGCTGGGCTACGCGGCGGGGAAAACCAAGGTGCACCCCGGCATCGACCAGGGCCTCCATGAACATGAAAACATAGGTCGGGCCCGTGCCGGAAAGGGCGGTGGCCATATCCAGTTGCGCCTCCTCGTCGGTATAATACTCCTCCCCGAAGGCACGGAGTATGCTCCGCACCTGCTCCCGCTGGGCCTCGCTCACCTGAGGGGTGGCAGTCCACACCGTCATCCCTTTCCCGACCTGGGCCGGAGTGTTGGGCATAGAACGGACTACTGCCGGGTGGTCTAAACCCTGGGAGATGACCTGGGTGGAGGCCCCAGCAACTATGGAGAGGACCAATCCCTGCGGGGCGATGCCCCCCTTCAATTCTCGTAGCACTTGCTTTAAAGTTTGGGGCTTCACAGTTAGGACCACTAGGCTTCTTCCCTCCACCGCCTCGCGATTGTGGACTGTGGTTTGGATTCCATACTTTTCCTCCAGCTCCTTCCCCCGCTCTTGCCGCGGCCCGCTAGCCGTAACCTGCTTTGGGGGGATTAATTGCTGTTGGAGGAGGGCCTTGATCATGGCCTCGGCCATGGTCCCGCTGCCCACAAAGGCAATGCTCGAGTCCGATAATGTGCTCATCTTTTCTACTCCTTGCTCATTTCTCCGGCCTTTCCCCAAAAAGGGCACGGCCGATGCGGAGCATAGTTGCTCCTTCTTCAACTGCCACTTCGAAATCATCAGTCATCCCCATAGAAAGATGCTGGGCCTGGGGATAACGCCTGGTTAGTTCCTCGCTTAGGAGGCGGAGGTGGCGAAAGTAGGGCCGAGCTTCTTCTCCAGGGGCGTCCAGGGGGGCCATGGTCATCAAGCCTTGCAGGGAAAGGCTGGGAAGTGAGGCGATTTGCTGCACCGCCTCCCAGAACCCCTGTCGCTGTCGGGAAGATGCCTGCAGGGGTAAAAAGAAACCATGCTTTTGCTCTTCGCCCGAAGTATTAACCTCGATAAGCACCGGCCACCTCTTTTCCCCTTTCCCGGCCCACTTTTGCAATTCCTTGGCTAGGGCCCCACTCTCCAGGGAATGGAGCCAGTCAAAGAGTTCAACCGCTTTTTTTACTTTATTCTTTTGCAAAGGACCTACCATATGCCAAGTGGCTAGTAATCCCTCGGCTTTGAGGGCTGGTATTTTTTGTGCTGCCTCCTGAACCCGATTTTCACCAACATTAGTAATCTCCAGGGAGACAGCCTCGCGGATTACTTCCAGAGGGAAGGATTTGGTGATGGCAATAAGGGTGATCTCGCCCCGCTCCCGGCCAGCACGGAGGCAGGCAGCAGCAATCCGTTCCTCCACCTGGGCCAAGGTGGCGGCTATCTGCTGGCGATCGAGGATGATCCCGGTCCGCAAAGCCATCCTCTATTCCCTAAGCCAGGCCAGGCAGGCGAAGCGACCGGTGCGGCCCTTTTCCCCGCGATGGGAGAAAAACTCTTCTGTATTCATGGCGGTGCAGATAGAACTGATCTCGATAGAGGAAACCCCAGACCCACCGAGTTGCAGGCTGATGGAATGCCACATGTCCAGGTAAAAAGCCCCATTCCTTCTATCCACCGCTTTTTCCCAGTGGGGCACGCTTGATTTTATGGAGTCAATGACCTCTTCCCCAACAGTATAGCAACAGGCTCCGGCCGCCGGTCCCAGGGCGGCGATGATTTCCCGAGGATCGCTTCCCATCTCCCTTGACATGGCTTGCACCATGCTCCGCGCCAGTCCGGCGGCGATCCCCCGCCAGCCGGCATGGCCCAGAGCTAGCGTATGATGGCGGGGATCGTAGAGAAAGATGGGGACACAGTCGGCGAAGCGAAGCATGAGGAGTATACCACTCTGGGCGGTGACCAAGCCGTCGGTGGCAGGGATAATGCTTCCTCCGTGTTTATGACCGATGATGGCTACCGCTGAACCGTGGACTTGGTGGGCAGTGACTAAATTCTGAGGCTTCAGCCCCAAGTGTTCAAGGATCAATCGGTGGTTGGCTTCTACTACTTGCGGATTATCACCTACTCTATGCCCTACATTCAGCCCGCCATATGGAGGTTGGCTCTTACCCCCTTTACGGGTAAGCACGGCGTGAGCTATTCCCTCCCCCTCCAGGCTAGGGAAGGTGTAATAGACCAGACCGTGGGCTTCGTGGCGAATCATCTTATCAGCAAGATATGAACTTGCTTGGTAAAGTTTAACATCGAGGCATAGCGGCGACAACTGGACAGGTGCTCAATAACCGCCTAGAATGGTTGCGGGAGGGGAAATGATTGCCTTTGCTTTGAGTGGAGGAGGTAGTAGGGGGGCGCTTCAGGCGGGGGCTCTTCTTGCTCTGCTGGAGCGAGGCATCCGCCCTCAGATATTGGTAGGGACCTCCGCTGGAGCCCTGAATGCGGCATTTCTGGCCATCGACCCCACTTTGGAGAGGACCCGGCAACTGGCCGAGATTTGGAGCAAGGTGCGGCGAGAGTCATTTTTCCCCAGGACCAACATCGGCTTATGGCTAAATATGGGATGGAATTTTTTGACGGGGAGCGATGGTCTTCTCTCCAGCGATAAGGTGCACACATTTATCGAGAAGAACATCCCTCCTCAGATAAGGCACTTCGGAGATATTAAGGGGGCTCGGCTCTATGTTACCGCCGCAGACATCAACTGGGGAGTGCTCTACTTGTGGGGAGATCTCCCCGAGGGTGATTTGGTGGAAGCACTTCTCGCCTCCTCCGCGGCCCCGGCCATTTTCCCTCCACGCGTTTCCGCCGGCCACCAGTTAGTAGATGGGGCAGTAGTAGCCAGTGTGCCGGTCGCCATTGCCGCCGCCAAAGGGGCCACCGAGGTCTATGCCATCAATGTGGGGTATGCCGGCCAGCCCAAACCCCTGACCCGGGGAGCAATTAACATCGCCAATCGGGCAATCAGCACCTTAATCTATCAGCAGCTATTGGAGGACATTGAGGAGATGGGAGAAGAAGTCCTTCTCCACCACATCGCCATTGACTCGTTTCAGGGGATGCCACTGTGGGAACTTGGCCAGGGGGCCAAGATGGTGGAGGAGGGGTACAGAATAATGCAAGGTTATCTTGATACTCCGGCTTGGGAGCGAAGTCCGCGCGCCAGATCCGTCTCTGCCCCAGATATCCCTCCGCCACCGCCGGGGGCGGTGGTGTGGCAAACTCGCCGCCGGTACAGGTGAACTCCACTCCCTGGCAATAAAAACCCTGACCTCCTCGGTCGGGCTTTTTCTTGATAGTCAGGCTTAACTTCCGGCGGCTAGGCCATTAGTGATGCGGCTGTACATATTTGCCACTTGTGGCCCCAGGACAGTGAGGAGAACGACCATAATTATCGCCACTAGGACGATCACCACTCCATACTCGGATAAAGCTTGGCCCTGCTCCTCAACTAGGAAGATACCACGTGAGAGCGAGCGATGGCTTTCGGACATGATGACCAAACTCAGAAAATAAGCTGCTCAATTCCAACCATACTAGTGTGTCTAAAACTAATACGAAACACAATAGGACAATGGTACTATCCCTCATTCGGGAATAACCCTTGTCCTATTCTCGCCGCGGCTCTATTGGTAGGATTTCAGTTTTTTGGCTTCGGCGGTGATGAGGGGGACAATTTCGAAGAGATCCCCGACTATCCCGTAGTCGGCGATCTTAAAAATCGGGGCTTCGGGGTCTTTGTTGATGGCCACAATATACTTGGCGGTCTTCATCCCCGCCAGATGTTGAATGGCCCCCGATATCCCGCAAGCGACATAAAGTTTGGGGGTGACCGTCTTTCCGGTCTGGCCCACCTGATCGCTGTGCGGCCGCCAACCGGCATCCACTGCCGCCCGCGAGGCCCCCACCGCTCCCCCTAAGGCCTCGGCTAGTTCCTCGAGGAGGTGATAGTTCTCCGGGCCTTTCATTCCCCGCCCACCGGAGACGATGATCTCCGCTTCGGCCACATCCTTTTTGCCGGCAGCCGCCTTTTTCACTTCTTTGGTCACCGCGCGGGCTGTCGCTCCCTCGACAGTAATTTTCTCGATCGCTGCTGTGCGCGAGGTCTCGGGAGAGAGGGGAGGGAAGATATTGGGGCGGAGGGTGGCGATTTGGGGGGTGCCTTTGAGCCGAACTTGGGCCAGGGCTTTGCCGGCAAAGATGGGGCGGGTGATTAGCAGCCGCCCGCTATCTTGGAGAGTGAAATCCGTACAGTCCGAGGCCACTACCACTCCCAGTTTGGCCCCCAGGCGAGGGGCCAAGTCGCGGCCACGGGAGGTGGCACTCAGGAAAATCACCTCTGGCTTAATCTTTTGCACCAGCCCAACAAGAGCCTGAGCATAGGCTTCTGGCGAGTATTGAGCCAGGGCTGGGGAGTCGACAAGATATACCCGGGAGGCGCCATAATGGCCCAGGGCAGGGGCCAGGGCTTCAAGGCCGGAGCCGAGAAGAGCCGCCATCACTCCCCCGCTGCTGCCCTCAGCAAGGCGTCTAGCGGCTCCTAGGAGCTCAAAGGAGACCTTGTTGAGCTTCCCTTCCCGCTCCTCAGCGACAACCAAGATAGGACTGGGCACCTCATTTCCTTGTCACAAGTCTATTTCGCATAGTACGGCAGGATTTCGATTTATCAAATGACATTTGCCTCTTCGTGTAGTAATCTAACGAGCTCGGCAGCCATCTCCTGTGGCGTGCCGGAGAGCATCCTTCCGACCTTTCGTGCGGGGGGCAGGCTAGCTCCCACTACCTCGGCTAGGGGCTCGAGTTCAGCGGTGGAGACTCCCAGGTCGACTGCTGACCATTCCTGGATGATTTTGGACTTGACGGCCATGATCCCCTTGAGGGTGGGGTAGCGGGGCTCGTTGAGCCCCTTCTGGGCGGTGAAGAGGGCGGGGAGGTTGGTTTCCACTACTTCGTGGCCCCCCTCAATCTCTTTCTCTAGGGTGGCCGATTTCCCGTCGGGGGCTATCTCCACCTTGGTCACGAAAGATACATGAGGCAAGTCGAGGAGTTCGGCGAGGGATATGCCCACCACCCCCTGGTCGGCATCCACCCCTTTCCAGCCGCACCAGATGAGATCAAAGGGTGTTTTTTTTAGTGCCGCGGCCAGGACTTTGGCGGTGGTGAAGGAGTCGAGCCCCTCAAAGGCCGGATCCTTGAGGTGGACTGCTTCATCGGCACCCATGGCCAGGCCGGTTTTGAGGGCTTCTTTCACCCGCTCCGGGCCCAGGGAGAGCAAGGTCACTTTCCCGCTGCCCTGCTTTTCTTTGATGCGCAGAGCCTCCTCCAGGGCGTACTCGTCGTAGGGATTGACCACCCAGGTCAGCCCCTCATAATCGATCTGGCCGTCCTTGACCTTGATCACGCTGGCCGTGTCCGGCACTTGTTTAATGCAAACTACGATATTCATCCTCGCTCCTGCCTAATCTTGTTTCAGGGTTGGAGACAGCCGGGGATAGAGTTACTAGGTCCCTCCGGATTTTCGGTCTCGCCGTTTTCATCGAAGATTTTCACATATTGGATCTCATCAAACTGGGTGAGATTCTTGATGAGCAGACTGGCGATATTATAGGCCGCACCCATGCTCTGGCACTGGCCTTCCAAGTAAAGATAGGCGATGCCATCCTCTGTTTGCAGATCCCGCACCCCGCTGAAGCCACTATAGATAGCCACCAATCCTTGAGATGCTTCTTCCGCGGTCGGTCCCGCGAAGTAGGCATCGAGTACAGCCATGATGGGGTTAGCGTCCTGATGGATCTCGCGGGTGACCGCCACCTCAAAGGGCTGCTCTCCGCTGGAGAATTTATTTTGGTCCAGGAAGTAGATGGTGATAGTTTGGGTGCCAGGAGTGGGTGGCGGGATTGGGGTAGCCGGGACACAGGCGGTCAAGAGAATTGCCGCGGCGATGGCTTTTGTTATGGAGGCCTTTCTGGACAGGGGTCCTCCTCTTTGAGGATAGGATTAGAGTCCAAAAATAAATTTTAGCCGAGAAATGCATTAAAAACAAAAGGCTGCACCAAGATGATACAGCCTTGCCTCCGATACGCACCCTCTTATCCCGGCAGGACAAGTCGCCACAGCTCGTTGGAACTTTCTTCTCCAATGCCCCCAAATACCCAGAGTTGCCCCCGGGCATCGAGGGCTGCGTCGTGGCTGCGCCGCGGTGCGGGACCAGAGAAGTCCAGTGGCGACCAAGTAGCAGTGGCTGCATCGAGGGCCCAGAGATGGGCGGTGGGACCGTCCGAAGAGTTGCCTCCGAAAAGGATAGCCTCGTTCCGCTGCGTATCGAAAACCAAGGCGGGGTTGCTCACCGCTGACGGTCCCTCGGCAGGGGTCAGCTCGGTCCACGTGTGGGTCGCCAAATCAAAGGCCCACAGATCCCCTTGCGGGCAGGGGCCGAAGCCGGAAGAGCAGCCCCCAAAGAGGAGCATGCGGCCGCCGAGGAAGTCGTAGACTGCCTCATGGAGGCAGCGCTTGAGCGGCCGCGTACCTGCTGGAGATATATCGGTCCAGGTGAGGGTAGCCAGGTCTAGGGCCCAGGTGTCATCGAAGCGGCCGGAAGTAGTGAAGCCATGGGAGATGATCAGCCGGTTGCGGATCTGGTCCACAATGGCCGAGGTGCCGTATCGGGCCGGAGGTGGGCCGCCGCTGGTGACGAGCAAGGACCAAGTCTCGGTGGCCAGGTCGAAGGCCCAGACATCATTGAAGAAAGTATTACTTCCCGCCTGACCTCCGAATATGAAGACGCGGTGACTCTGCGGATCATAGGCCGCAGCCATCCCGAAGCG
>JACPPX010000154.1 GCA_016190785.1 Chloroflexota bacterium | reverse complement strand
CGGAATTGACCGTTTTCTCTCTCCAGGAGCAATAACTCCTGGCCGGTGCTCCGCGCCCAGGCCGGGATGTCGGCCATCACCCCCGGGTCGGTGGCCGTGGCCTCGATGGTCTGCCCCACCTTCACCTCTTTGATGGCCTGGGCCATCTTCACAATGGGCATCGGGCAGAGCAATCCCTTGAGATCTAGAACCTTGTCTGCTTTGGTTAAATCCGTCATTTTTCACCTCCTATTTATATGAAGAGAGTGGCTTTGCTCTCCGCCGCTTCCTCTAAAAAGGCGGCGACCCCCACCGGAGGGGTGGTGTTGGGCAGGAAGTTCTGGGGATCGAACTCCATGACCTCCATGCTCATCTGGCAGGGCATCATCTTCACCCCCAGGTCCACCGCCAGATTGTAGAGGTCGCGCAGGCTGGCCACCCCCTTGTCGCGCATCATCTTCTTGAACATCCAGCGGCCCATACCCAGCATGTTCAGTCGGCTGGGGCCGATGGCTTCCAGGCCGCCGCGGTTCATCAGGCCCAGCATCCGCCCGAAAAGGCCCTTGCCGGTGATGATCCCCGGCTTCTGGATGGCCTTCAGCCCCCAGAAGGTGAAGAACATACTCACCTCCATCCCCGAGGCCACGGCCCCGGTGGCGATGATCAGGGCAGCCATGACCTTGTCCATATCCCCGCTGAAGACGACCATGGAGAGCTTGTTCTTGATTTGCTCCTGGCCGTTGCCCGAGACCTGGATTTTCTCCGCGGGGTAGGGATAAGACACGCTCATCTTTCCTCCTTTCTATCCTAGGTTTTGGAAGAGAGTGTTTATTTCTTCCCATTGTGTATTTTGTCACAAACAGGCGAGAGCAGGGGAGAGGAAAAAGTCCTAAATTAGGGGGACAAAAATCCCCTTCTTCATGAAGGGGATTTGATACCGGGGTTGCTCTTATTGAGGGGCTATTCTTCTTCTTTGGGTTCCGGAGGCTGGCCCAAGCCCGCCTGGCGGGCGAGGAGGGCGGCCTGGGTGCGGTTGTTGACCTGGAGTTTTTCGTAGATCACGGTCAGCCGGTTGCGCACCGTCTTCTCCGAGAGATAGAGTTGGTTGGCTATTTCGGCGTTGCTTTTTCCCTCCGCCACCCGCTCCAGGATCTCCATCTCCTGAGGGCTGAGTTCCTGCAACTCTTGGGGACGGGCCTCTTTCTCCAGCCTTTTGAACTCGTCGATCATCTTGGCCGCCAGTCCGGGGTCGATGATCGCCTCCCCCTGGTAAACCTGTCTGATGGCCGAGGTGACCTCCGCCGATTCCGCATCCTTTAAGAGATAGCCCTGGGCCCCGGCCTTGATGGCATCGAAGAGATATTTGTCCTGACGGTACATGGTGAGGACAATAACTCGGGATTTGGGCGAACGCCCGGCGATCTGCCGCGTGGCCTCCACCCCGTCCATCTTCGGCATCTGGATGTCCATCAAAATCACATCCGGCTCCAGTTGCCAAGCCCTCTGCACCGCCTCGGTCCCATCGCTGGCTTCACCAACCACCTCCATCCCCTCTTCCGCCTCCAGGATTTGGCGCAGTCCCTGGCGGAAAAGGGTATGGTCATCGGCCAAAAGTATGCGGATCATCGCTTACCTCCCAGGGGCAGGGACCAACGCACCACGCTCCCCTGCCCGAGTTTGGATTCTATATCAAAACTCCCCCCCAATGCCTCTACCCGCTCCTTCATATAGGCCAATCCCCAGGAGCCCCTTTGCTCCGCCTCGGCCAAGGCTTGGGCGGGATCGAAACCCTGCCCATCATCTTCCACCCATCCCTCGACTAGGCCATTGGCTGCGGCAAGTTGCACCTCCACCTTATGGGCTGAAGCGTGCTTGGCCACATTGTTCAGCGATTCCTGGATCAGACGAAAGACGGTGGTCTCCACGGGTGGGGGTAGTGAATCCCCTTCCCCCCGCAACTCGAGATCCAGGTCCACGCCGGTCATATCTTGGAAATCGGCGGCCAGTTTCTTCACCGCCGGCCAGAACCCCATCTGCTCCAGATCCGCGGGCCGGAGGGCAAAGACGATCCGCCTCAGTTCTCCGATCCCCAGCCGGAGTCGCTCCTTGATCTCCTTGAGTTGCCCCTCTGCCTCTTGGGGGTCTACCTCCATCCACTTTTTCACCAGATCCGCTTTGAGCAAAAGAAAAGCCAGGTCCTGAGCCACCCCATCGTGTATATCCCGAGCGATCCGCCCTCTCTCCTCCAGCACCGCCATTTCCTGGGCCACCCTTTGGCTGATGTCCCGCACCACAGAGACATAGCCGCTGATTTTGCCTTGAGCATCGCGCAGGGCGGTGCGGGTGATCTCCACCGGGATGAGCCGCCCCTCCTTGGTCAAGCGCTCGCTACGAAAATCGCGGATAAACCCTTCCTTTTGCACAATGCGGGCGATGAGATCCAGTTCTCTCATCCTCTCCGCGGGGACCAGCCGATGGAAGGTCTGCCCCACCATCTCCTGGGCACTATACCCAAAGGTGAGTTCCGCCCCCCGGTTCCAGGAACGGATTCTCTCCTGAGGATCCATCCCGATGATGGCCTCCGCCGAGGCCTGGATGATGCCGGAGAGATACTCTTCCTCCTCCCGCAGTTTGGCCTCCGCCGCCTCTTTGCGGGTCAATTGGCTATCCACCCAGCCCAGGATCAGCCACAGGACAAAGGGCCCGGCCAGCCCGAAGAAAATGGCCTCGGCGATGATATGCGGCTCCAGGCCATAGATGCGGATGATAATGGGGATGAAGAGCAGTTCAAATATAAAGACCAGAACCCCCACCGCGGACGGTACTACCCAGCGCGCCAGGCGGATATTGCGACGGAGAGGAGAGAGATTCTCCATAAGCCATATTATAAAACGAGGCGGGGCCAATGGCTAATCCCGCCCGTGCGAGATCTTAGAAGGGTAGGGCAGGTTTCCATACCTGTCCCGACTTTGTCGGGATAGTGAAACTCGACCTACCTGTGGGGAGGCACCTGTGGCCTCCCTCCTCTCCCCTTGAGGGAGAGGGTTAGGGTGAGGGGTAATTCTGGGCCTGGATTTGCAATCCAGGCCAAGTTTTAGGGGTGCCTGTCCCGACTTTAGTCGGGATCATTCTGACCCCGACTTGTCCCGACTGTGTCGGGACGGGGGAGGGGGAAGAATCTCACTTAAGCACAAACCCCGCTATCTCCCTCATCACCCCTCAAGGGCTAGGAGAATTCCCTTCGCCCCCTTGGGGGAGAAGGTGAGGATGAGGGGGTGTATTTGTAGGGGAGGTCCCGACATAGTCGGGATGGCCTCCCTCCTCTCCCCCGACATGTCGGGGAGAGGGTTAGGGTGAGGGGTAATTCTGGGCCTGGATTTGAAATCCAGGCCAGTCTTAGGGGGTCCCTGTCCCGACTTCAGTCGGGATCATGAAACCCGACCTACATTACTTGACACTTGTCTGGGGTATGCATATTCTTGATGGGACAAGGCGAATTGAGCCTAGAATCAATCAATGTCAGGAGGTCTCTATG
>JACPPX010000152.1 GCA_016190785.1 Chloroflexota bacterium | reverse complement strand
GGTCTATCGCCCAACCTGCTGGCATGGCATCACGGGCCTGCAATAGGCGAATGTATTCCCTAATCTCTGGGTACTCGCTCAGAAGCCGCTCATAGTGATCCTCCGGGCTGGCGGTCAGGGAAGGATTAGAAATCTGAGTGGAAGTTGGAGAGGGTAGCAAGATTGGGGTGGACATCGGCCCAGGAGTGGGTGAGGGACTTTGGGCAGGCGTCGCCAGCGGAACGGCGGTTGCCGCCTCCCCAGGGGCGGAGAGGGAGACACATGAGGTTAGCAGCAGTATCAGGCCCAGGGCCGCTATGCCAGTACTTCTGATTCTGCCGTTAAATTGTGGATATGGCGATTGGTCTACCGTGTTTGCGGGCAGGATCACCCGAAGCGGCCACGCTCCTGAGGCCTTTGGGATCTTTGACCTCTCTTCCACAACTCAAATCGTACCCGAAGGCGATCGATAGTCCAATGCGGGATCATAGGCCTCTCACTCTTTATGTCAGGTTTAGGACCAGGAGCCGGGGCTCGGTCATCTCTTGGATAGCGTATCGCACCCCTTCCCGGCCCAGACCGCTCATCTTCACCCCTCCATAAGGCATGTGATCGACGCGGTAGGTGGGGACATCGTTGACGATTAACCCACCCACTTCTATTGCCTCATAGGCCTGGAAGATTCTGGACAAGTCGCGAGTGAAAACTCCAGCTTGGAGGCCATACTCGCTATCGTTCACCAGACGTGCGGCATCCACAAAATCATGGTAAGGGGTAACGGTGACTACTGGGGCGAAGACTTCTTGACAGGACACTTTCATCTCCGGCCTCACATCGGCAATAACCGTGGGTTGCATCATATTGCCTTGAAGAGTACCGCCCATTAGTACTTCGGCTCCGCCCTGGAGAGCCTCATCCAGCCACGAGCCAATGCGATCCGCTGCGGCCTGATCGATGAGGGGGCCGACATCTGTGGACTCATCGAGAGGGTCACCCACTTTTAGTTTCTTGACTTTCTCCACAAACCCATCCAGAAATTCCTCGTAGATATTCTCTTGCAGATATATCCGTTGCACCGAAATGCAGGATTGGCCGGCATAGGAAAAGCCGCCGACTACGCAACGCTGGGCCGCATAATCGAGGTCAGCATCGGAATGGACGATAACCCCCGCATTTCCCCCTAGTTCCAGGGTTACCCGCTTGCGGCCGGCACGGGCTTTGAGCGCCCAACCCACTGGCGGGCTGCCGGTGAAGGTCAACATCTTGATCCGCTCATCAGTAACCAGCGACTCGGCAACCTCCGTGGTGGAAGGGAGCACGGCGATCCCTTCCTCCGGCCAACCAGCCTCCAGGATTAATCGTCCCAGTTTCAAAGCACTTAGCGGAGTGTTGGAGGAGGGCCGGACTAATATTGGATTGCCGGCGGACATGGCCGGGGCCACTTTATGGGCCACCAGGTTGAGGGGAAAGTTGAAGGGGGTGATGGCAGTGATTGGGCCGATGGGGAAGCGGCGCACCAACCCCCAGCGGTTGGTAGAGTGAGATTGCAGGTCAAGCGGTAAAAGTTCCCCAGTGATGCGCTCGGCTTCACCTGCCGCCAAGTGGAAGGTAAAGCGACAACGGTCTACCTCGGTGCGGGCCGCGGAAAGCGGCTTCCCAGCCTCGAGGGCTATGGTTCGAGTTAAATCTTCTGCGTTGTTGGCAATACTCTGCGAGACCTGGGAGAGGATCTGGGTCCGCTTATAGGAGGGAAGGCTGCGGGTAGCGGCAAAGCCATGCTCCGCCGCGGCGATTGCTTCTTCGATGGCTCGGCCATCGGCACGATGGACATCGGCCACCAAACTGCCATCATATGGATTTTCCACGACGAGAATATCCCCCGTGGTTTTCTCTTTGCCTTGCAAAAGATAGCCGTATTCCTGCGCCATCTTCTCTATACTGCCGGTCAGGTGGTCTCAGCGGTGAACACCAATCAGGCCAGGGCAAGTCTAGATGAAACAGCCCGAGTATTCAAGCCTAAACCACACCTCCGGATAGCACCCTGCTCACTATGATGAATCTCCTTCTGCAAAAGAAGCCACCATACCAATTCCTAACTTATTCTAGTCCAAATCTTAACTTAATCTACTTCTTTCGGCCGATGACGCCCCTCTTTTTCTCCTATAAACTATAGGCAAAATAAGACCTTATCCCGAAAGACTAATCCATCGAAAGGAGGAGTAGAGCAACGGGTCTAAAGTCTCAAAAAGATAGGGATTAGATTCCCACTCAGCCGAAGAGGATAATCCCCACCATGGTGGGTTTCCCATTCGGAGTCCACAGCCCACAGTTTTGGCATAAGTTGGACTGCAGACTGTGGCAAAAAGTTTCGGATTTGCCTGGGTACGCGGAGGGCCTGGGCCCCAATAACTAAAGGAGGAGGAAGATGAAAGGGAGAATTTTCACCACACTGTTGCTGGCCCTATCTCTGTTCAGCTTCAGCGGGGTGGCTTTCGCCGGCGTTATCACCTGCTATTGGGACCCGGTCATCTATGTGAACGGCGTCCAGATCAACCTCTTGGCCGAAGCCAAGAACTTGGACAATGTCGTCCGGCTCAAGGTCTACACTCCCCCCGGAGCCACAGTGGTCGTGGATCAGACTTCTCTCAACGTCGATTCCGACCCCGAGAACGAATTTGAGCTGGTCCTCGTGGAAGGCAATGCTGGGGAGATCCGGGTTACCAACAACGGCAATGCCGGCTACATGGCCATCGATCTCTTCGGAGATGGCACCTTCGAGGCTGAGGGCTACGGGAACATAGAGCTCGCCATCACCTTCTGATCCTAAATCCCCCAAGAGTCCTTACCGTACTCTAGGAGGAGGTAAAGTGTGCCAGTGATACCGGGCCGTGCATGGGCCTTTATCTGGGCCATCGTATCTGCTGGGGTGGCAGTTGTGGTCTGGCTCTTCCCCAACCAAAGTCTGACCACCCTCCAGGAGATGGGCACCGTTTTTCTCCTGGGAGCCCTGCTTTTCACCTCCGGGTTTTTCCCCATCCACATCAACAAGACAAAGTTCCTGATGACCACTGCCGCGGAGTTCGCCTGCATTTTGATCTTGAGCCCCGCCTGGGCAACCTGGACCGTAGCCGCGGCCACTTTCCTCTTCCTCTCCGCCCAGCATAACTCGCGGCTGAAGAATCCCTGGGCCGTAACCCTCTTCAATACCGCCGGCATCGCCCTCCCCACCGCCGCCGCGGCCCTGCTCTACCGCTCCCTAGTAGGCACCGACCAATTTTTCCTCACCTCCTGGTCCAGCCTCCTGGCTGTTTCCCTGGCCGGCCTGGTGTTTTTTGTCACCAATACCGGGATCCATACGGTTTTCCAGAGCCTGATGGAGAAGAAGCCGGTCCTCCATCTCTGGCTGATAACCTACCAGGGGATCCTGCTCCACTGGGCCCTCTTGGGGCTCCTGGGGGTCATGACCACCATACTCCACCACACCCTGTGGTGGAGTATGATCCTCTTGGCCATCCCTACCGCCGCCGTTTACCAATCCGCAAAAAAGGTGACCCGGACCCTAAAACTTCAGACCAAGGAGTCGGTGCAGGTTCTGGCCGACCTAGTGGACATGCGGGATCCTTACACCTTCGGTCATTCCCAGCGGGTGGCTCTCACCAGCATAGAGCTAGCCCGCCGCTTGGGCTTGCCCGAGGAGGAGATGGAAACTATCTACACCGCCGCCCGGGTCCATGACATCGGCAAAATCATCCTTGATCCCTCCATCTTGAGAAAACCGGGAAAACTCACCGAGGAGGACTGGATAGAAATCCGCAAACACCCCAAAGTGGGTGCCGATATCTTGGCCCCCTTCCCTGAACTCGAGGCCGGGCGGGAGATCGTCCTCCAGCATCACGAGCGTTACGACGGCCGCGGTTACCCCAACGGGAACAAGGGAGAGACCATCCCCTTGGGGGCCAGGATTTTGGCCGTGGCCGATTCCCTCGATGCTATGACTTCCGACCGGCCCTACCGCAAAGCCCTGCCCATCGATGTGGTGATGGGTGAGTTCGAAAGGAATGCCGGGATCCAGTGGGACCCCAAGGTGACGAGTACTCTTCTGGCCATCCTAAACAAACATTCGGAGAAGGAGAGGGCCGTGGTCCCCCTCGGTCTTGGTTCGTTGGCCTTCGAGGTACCCTCCGCCGGGCAAGCGAAACAGGCCTGAAAATTTTAAATGAAAAAATGACTAATCCCTATTATATCTTCCTGAGGTATAGGGTATTTCTCTAATGCTCCTTGACCAAGAGCGCCACTTCCTGCTTGTGGCCCAAGCCGTGGGGCGGGGCCACAAGCAGGCCATTGGGCTGGGAGTCCCCCTTCGGGTAAGAGGCCTTCTGCGGGGAGAGAGTGGTAGAAAGGGTGGCCGCCTAAAAGAAGTGTCATCAGGTAGATCACGAGACTGTGGCCCGAGGGCTGGACCAGGGCCCCCATGACCATCTGGTCAAGCCCATTGCCTGCGGGTGCTTCTGACCTGTATCTACGCAGTTTTGCGCACGCCGGACGCATGATCGACTGGCGAAGCGAAGCGGTGAGGAGAACCAATTGGGCAGGGCTGTCGTGACACATCCAGAGTTGGCCTAGTTGCCAGTGAATCAGGTTAGACCTCTTGACTCTCAAGAGGTCTAACCTTCGGCGTGCCGAGATCCCCACTCGACCGACCCCGCATCGGCTTCTCCGATACCATCCTGCCCCACGCTCTAAACCCGCATTGGCTGAAAGAGAACCCTGAGCAAAAGGGGGCAGGCGATGAGAAAACAAACCATACTCCTGCTTGGGAAGCAATGCCCGTACATAGGCTGGGGCATAACCGAAATCCCGCCATGCGCAAATCTTTGGTTAAGAAAATATCGCATTTCGTCATCCGGCGCCGAGTTCAGCCAGACTTGGGCGCAGGGTGGGCCGACAAGCCGCCGGGGGAAGGGTAAGGGGCGCCAGGATAATCAAGCCCTTTCCGCGGTCTAAGTGTGGGGAATTTTCCCCATGTTGGGGAATTTTCCCCAATAAACATACCCTAAATCCAAATCGAGGCCACTTCAGGAGCCGATTTTTGTAGATTGGGTGAGGCTTTTTGAGCACAAACCGAGGTGTCCCGACCAGTTTCTTAACCTGGGCCAAGGCTGGCACGATTCTTGCAACAATAGATAAGTAGAAGCACCTGGCAGAGGCAGAAGGGAATGAGAGAAGGTGTGCGTCCTGGTGACTAGAAACGATAAACGACCTAATTATCTGTGGCCACAGGGGGATAAGCCTGCGGGGAACGAGGTTGGAAAAGGAGTAATTCCAACCCCCCTGGGATCCGTAACTGGGAGGAGCAAGAGGTGACCAGTTCAAGCACACGTTGGCTAGGAGGCGGGACGAAGAGGGGCGCCGATCGCCTTCTGGAGGCTGAGCAGTCCGTTGGACCGCTGTCGATCACGAGTGATCGGCCTGAGATCAGAGCGGCAGAATTCAGCCAAGAGGACCGCCCGACAGGGAATGGCTCGGCGGTCTCTCCCCTCTCGGTTCAAGTCCTCGGCTCAGATCTTTTGGAGGTGGCCCTTCGCACCACAGAGGCCGGGAAAGGGGCCATCCTCCTTACGGAGGGGCAGGAAGGGATCCTTATCACTGGCGCTGCCGGCGAACCCAAGAAGTCCGTGCCGCTGGCGCCCCGCGACGGGCAGAACAATAACCTGCTCTCCCGAGTTCTCAAACAGCGCGAACCCCTGATTTTGAACAAACCGACTGTCATCTCCCTTTGGCCGGGATGGAGAGCGGAGTCCAAAGACGCGGTCTGCGTACCCTTGACTTTGGGGACAAAGGATCTTGGCGTTTTATGGGTCAGCGACAAACAGGTTATGGGGCACTTTGACCAAGAAGATGTGACCCGGCTAACCGCCCTGGCCAGACCGTGCGCTGCCGTCCTTGCCTTGTCTCTCCGCTGGATGCCGGCTCTGGAGGCGGACCTCATTGCCCAACGGCGGCACTTGGCGCAGCAGATCCACGACGGTCCGGTCCAGGAATTTACCGCCCTAGTCCTCCAGTTGGAGCTCAGCGAGAAGTTTGCTGCCCAAGAACCTGAAAAACTTAAGGGCCACATGGCCAAAGTCAAGCAACAGGCCCGGACCAGCCTCCAGGGGCTGCGTCGCTTGATCTTTGACTTGCGCGCGGAGGATGTAGAAGAGATGGATCTGGTTCCTCTCTTGGAGCGGGCCCTTTCCTCCTTCCGGGAAAAGACTCACATCGAAAGCACCCTGAAAATCACCAGCCCCCTGGTCGATCTCTCCGCAGAGGAGAAGGGCAATCTCCTAGCCATCGTGCGCGAGGCCCTGAACAACGTGGCGAAACACGCCCAGGCCGGACGGGTGGAAGTCGAACTGGGCGGTACCCCGCGCGGTATCCAGATAAAGATTGTCGACAACGGGCGGGGGTTCTCGGTCAAGGAGGCCACCCAGACCGCCTGGCAGCAGAAGAAATTCGGGCTGATGGGTATGGTGGAGCGGGCCCATCTCATGGGAGGGACTCTTGATATAAAGAGCCGTCCGGGGCAGGGGACGGTGGTCACATTAACCGTCCCTGCTCGGGGCCCGCGGGGGAGGTAGCCCGAGGATGGATAGTCAATACAAACGGCTAAAGGTGTTGATCGGGGACGATCACCAAGTGGTGCGCGAGGGGCTGAGGATGATACTCGGCCTCCGAGACGATATACAGGTTGTGGGGGAGGCCAGTGATGGCCATGAGGTAATCGCCCTGGCCGAGGCTCTGCGACCGGATGTCATCCTGATGGACCTGCGGATGTCAAGCATGAACGGCGTCGAGGCCACCAAACACATCAAAGATCTCTACCCCGAGATGGGGGTTATAGTTCTAACCGGTTTTGGGAATGACGAATACGTGTTCCAGAGTCTGGAGGCCGGTGCCGATGGGTTCCTCTTGAAGGATGCCTCCCCCGAGGAACTGACCGAGGCCATCCGGCGGGTGGCCCAGGGGGAGTCTATGGTAACTCCTTCCATCCTTCGCCGGGTCCTCGACCGAGTCTACCAAAGCCCGCAGCACCCAGAAGAACTGGTCGAGCACCTCACCAAGAGGGAGCTGGAGATTCTGGCAGCTCTCGCCCAGGGGATGAGGAACGCAGAGATCGCCCAGGAACTCCACATCACCGAACGGACGGTCAAAACCCATCTCTCCCACATTTTTGCCAAAATCCAGGCAAGGGGACGTGTGGAAGCCATCCTCTACGCTCTCCGGGAGGGACTGGTGGAGGTTCCCCTGACATCGACCCAAAGTCGTATGACTTAAGTACTAGTAAGGCGCGCCAAGCTAGGACCCGGGGCTGATGAAAAAATCAGCCCCGGGTCTTTCTTAAAATCCATCTCCGGCCTGATGACTGGGGGCAACAGTAGAGGGAAAATACGGGTAAATTTGAAAATCTTCAAGGAGCAAAAGGGCTTGGCAAAAGAGGTAATGTCCGCCACCGGCTTGCGGCCGGGGCAGATGGCAGCGCAACCCAGGGCATGCTCCCTCACCGTCGCCCGGCTTCTCCCCCTTGTGCCCACTTTCCAGAAGTTTTGCACCCGACTACCATGTTGAAAGTCCTGGTAGTCGATGATAGCGCTGCGGTGCGAACCCAGGTCTCGGAACTCCTGAGCCTGGAGAGCGACCTGGCCGTCATCGGGCAGGCCAAGGATGGCTGGGAAGCCATCGCCCGGGTGAAATCCCTCCGGCCGGATGTGGTCCTGATGGACGTCAACCTCCCCTCCCTAAACGGAATCGACGCCACACGCCGCATCAAAGCGTTTTACCCGAAATCCCGCGTGATATTTTTGGCTGCGGAGACCATCTGGCGGGAGCAAGGTCTGGCCGCTGGGGGGGAGACCTTCATCACCAAAGACGAGCCATGGGATGCCGTCCTCGCTGCCCTCCGCACGCCCAGCCTCGAGCCCGTGGTTCCCCCGGTAAAAAAAGAAGCGACGCTCGCGGCTCCCCGCGGCCAGCGATGGATAGCCCCGTCCTGGGCGTCGCGGGTCTTGGCCGGCCTGGGGGTTTTAACCCCAGGGAGCATGTATCGCCTGCTCTGGGTCTGGGTCCGGAGAAGGATGGACCTGGATCTTCTAGCCAAGGTGGCTTGGCTGATTGCGATCTACCTTGTCCTCTTTGCTCTCCTCGTCTTCCCCGCCCTGCGCGATTTGGTGAAAAGTCTGACCCTCGGCCGGGTGATGGCCATCATAAGCCTGATTTTTGGCCTTCTGTTTTTCATCTACGCCGTTCGTTACTACACCATCGTGGCCCTCATCCTGGCCTTCAGCGGGGAGAGCGGGGTGGCCAACGGCAACGGCCGGAACGGCAATGGACTCCACAATGGGGTTACTAACGGATTGCACAATGGATTTAGAAACGGATGGACCAACGGTGGGTTGCGGGGCTTAGTGCGACGGTTGGCACTCCGTCTCCTGGGGCGGGGGTTGGGGAACGGGCAGAATGGGATGCAAAATGGAAACGGGGGGTACAACGGCCTGCGCAATGGGAAAAACGGGCTACACAACGGCCTGCACAATGGGAAAAACGGATACTTGGAAATCCCCCCCATCCACCTGGATCCGGCCCCCTTCGTGTCCATCCATCTCCCCCTCTACAACGAGCAGCGGGTGATGGACCGGCTCCTTGAGGCCTGCACCTCCTTGGACTACCCCAACTACGAGGTCATTGTGGCTGACGACTCCGCCGACCAAACCCTGGAAGGGCTGGAACGCTGGGCCCACCACCCTCGAGTGAAAATCAGCCACCGCATCAACCGCAAGGGATTCAAGGGCCAGGCCTTGCGCTATGCCATGGAGGTGATGGACCGCCGGACGGAGTTTGTGGTTATCTTCGACGCCGATTTCATCCCCCCCGCCCAGATCATTTGGCAGTTCTTAGCCTACTTCTTTGGCGAAAACGGCAACGGCAATGGCCGGCCTCACAAGGCGAGAAAGAGCCGGTACCTCGATGACAATACCGCCGCGGTGCAAGGCTACCAGTGGCACATCCTCAATGGCGACGAGAACTGGATCACCAAAGGGGTGCGCACGGAGTACAGTGGATCTTATGTAGTGGAGAGATCGGCGCAGGAATTTTTGGGCACCATGAAGATGATCTCCGGCAGCGTGTACATGATCCGCGCCGATGTCCTGCGCAAATTGGGCTGGGGGTACAGCATCACCGAGGACTGGGAGTTGACCCTCAAACTCTACCTGGACGGCTACAAGGTGCTCTACACCCCCTTCATCCAGGCCCCTTCAGAGTGCGTTTCCACTTTCAGCCGTCTGGTGCGGCAAAGGATGCGTTGGGCGGAGGGGCACACCTACAATGTCAAGAAGTTCTTCCCCCTGGTCATGGCTTCGCCCAACCTCAGCCTGCGGGAGAGATTGGAGTTCATCTACTATGCCCCCTATTACCTCCAGTCCCTCTTCTTCATGGTGGGCACTGCCTTTTGGTTTATCTCGGAACTGATCCTCCGCCAGGGGGTCCCCTACTGGACCTCCCTTCTGGGCTGGTCCCTGGTCTTCACCAATATGGGGGCCCTGACCTTAATGAACCTGGCTGGCCTCTTCATGGAGCGGGGGGTGAAGCGAGAGTGGACCGGGGCGCTTTCCGCGCTCATTTTGGGGATGTTGCTCGTCCCCTTTCAAGGCTATGCAGCTCTCCGGGGTCTTTTGGAGGCCAAGGAGGGCGGCTGGTTCCGCACTCCCAAGACGGGGACCATCACCGAGATCTTCGATCGGCTGGATTTGGGAGGCAAGTTAAGTTGGCTCCTGCCGCGGCGTCTGCGAAGGAAAGCCCCCCGCCGAGCCGCCACCCATTTCTCTCGCATACCGGGCCTCTCCTGGCTTCTGCGCAGTCCCTCTCGGCTGGCCAATGCCCTCATCAGCGGGATGGCCACCCTGCTCCTTCTGCTAGGCCTCTTTTCCCCGATGGTCCCGGTGGTATTGGCTGCGCCGGACACCTTTTATCTGCGAACCGCGGCCCTGAACGACGGCAAGGAGATGACCCGGGGGACGGCTGGTTCATCAGCCACCACCCTGACTATTAATGCAACGGGCGTGTACAAGTGGTACTCCAGCGAGACCTATCCTACCGGCAACGATGATGCCTCCATTGCCTCTGGTGCCTATGACTTCATATTGGACTACAACCGAGCGGCCGCTAACAGCACCATAACTTTCACCGCCCAGGTGGGGCTTTCTGACCCCGATGGCTCCAACTACAGCCAGTTCGGGGAATCTACCTCCCAGACCACTGCCAACTCTGGCGGCAACCTGACCCTCTCTGTCACCATCTGCGGTTCCTGCTCGGCCCAGACCATAACCGCGGCCAGCCCCAAGAAACTGGTCTTGCGGCTGAATGTCACGGCGGTGGCCGGAAGCGGGATTAACCTGCGCTACGAAGGGGGAGCAGGCAGCACCTCCGACTCCCGGTTGGACACCCCCACGGTGGTGGTGCCGGAGAATGGCTGGGTGCTCCTGCCGTTGGCGGCCATCTTGCCCACTCTGGTCTCAAGAGTGCAACAGTGGCGAAGGCACAGCGAGGGTTGAAAAGTTGGACAGGAAAACCTTAAGCGAGATACAGTCCACACCGGTCCGGCCGGGGCAAAACACCTACCAGTTGATCCTCCTCCTGGCGGCGGCAGTCCTGATGGTCTTGCCTTTAGTGACCACTTTCAACGAGTTCTTGACCCGGATGGTGATAAACCTGAATCTCAACTGGATCCTGGAGGACTGGGTGGTGCCTAGCGAGGTGCGGATGATCGCCGTGCTCCTGCGGCCCTTCGGCATCTCGGCCATGGTCAACGATGAAGCCCTGTTTCTCAGCAAGCCGGGCTCCGCCTTCCCCATCCCGGTCTATATCAGTTGGAACTGTGTGGGATGGCAGAGTTTTATCCTTTTTGCCATCACCCTGGTGAGCGGCCTGCAAGGGCCCTTCTCCAGAGCTCGCAAGATCCAGGTCATCGCCCTGGGTCTCTTGGGCACCTTCTGGATGAATCTCTTGCGGATAGCCGCGGTGGCCCTGGTGGCCTATTACTTTGGCCGGTTGCCAGCGGTTATCTTCCACGACTACGGGGGCACCCTCATGATCCTTATCTGGCTAACGGTTTTGTGGTCGGTCCTCTTCAACTACTTCCTGGAAAGGGAGTACGAGTGGGTTCCGGAGGCAAGTAGAGCGAATGGCTCGTTCAGCCAATAAACGTGCGCAGGGTCGATCCTCGGCCCGGCCAATCCGGAGATCTAGTGCAAAGGCTGTTCCGGGGCCGGATGCCCAGAGGCACGGGCTTACTGCCGCTGTCCGCAGGAAGAGGACGGGCGAGGAGGTGGTAAATCTCGGCCGACAAGAGACAGCAGCCAGAAGAAAGGTCCCGGAAAATGCAGGGGAGTCAACCCAGGTTCCTTTGCCGGCGTCTTTCCTACCTAAAACCGGGGGCAGTAAGGTGTCGAACTTGGGACCTCTCCTGAACCCGTCGCTGGACCTGCCCCTGGCGTTGGGGGAGGCCATACTCGGGGATAGGCAATCCAAAAGAGATAAGGAGGGTGAAGAAGTCCCGGAAGCCACGGAGGCTCCAGCTGGCTCTCCCCTTCTCCCCTCCCCCGAATCCCAGATGCAGGAGAGAGGATCCATCGTGTTCCTGGGGCCTCGCCGGCTGGCCATCCTGACCGCAGCCCTGGAGGACTTGGGGGTCTCCCGCCAAGATGGTTTTGGGTTCAAATTGGCATTTGGGCATTGCGTCTCCGATGGGGATCGGCAGTCGGAGTTCACTGTAGAAGGGTTGGGGTTGGCCGCCCTCTCCCGGTACCTGGCACAGTGGTTCCGGGACAATGAAAAAGGCGATTTCCCCTTGCAGGTAGTAGATGAAGGTTTGGGGGAATTAAAGATTTTTATCTCTGCTGAGGAATGAGGAGCGAATGGTCAGGGAGAGACCGGAAGTGGGTGGTCGCGTAAAGAATAGGGTGTTGATCACCGGGGGCTGCGGCTTCATTGGTAGCAACCTGGCGGCCCATTATCTGGATAAGGGCTGGGAGGTGATGACCTACGATAACCTATCCCGGCCCGGGGCCGAGAAAAACGCAGCCTGGCTCCGGGAATTGGGGGATGGCCGGCTCACCATCGCCAAAGACGACATCCGAGATTTCAAGGCCCTCCGCACTGCGGTAGAGGGAGCGGACATCGTCTTTCACCTAGCGGCGCAAGTGGCGGTAACAACTTCCATCCACAACCCACGGGCGGATTTTTCGGTCAACGCCTTGGGTGGCCTGAATATCCTAGAGGCCATCCGCGAGGCGAGGACCGACCCCATCGTGATCTACTCCTCCACCAACAAGGTCTACGGAGCATTAAAGGAGGTGCGCGTGGCCAATGGGCATCTGCGGTATCGCTTGCCCGACTATCCGCAGGGGGTCAGCGAGGAGTTTCCCCTCGACCTCTACTCCCCTTATGGCTGCTCCAAGGGGGCCTGCGATCAGTATATGTTGGACTACGCCCGCATCTACGGCCTGAAGACAGTGGTTTTCCGCCAATCCTGCATCTACGGCCCCCGCCAGTTTGGAATCGAGGACCAGGGATGGGTAGCTCATTTTGTCATTTCCGCAGTTTTGGGCCGCCCCATCACCATCTACGGCGACGGCCAACAGGTGCGGGATCTCCTCCATGTCCGGGACCTTATCGCCGCCTGTGAGCGGGCCGCGGAGCGCATCGAGAGCTGCCAGGGCCAGGCTTACAACCTGGGGGGCGGCCCGCAGAACGCCCTCTCCATCCTGGAACTGGTTCGCCGGCTGGAAGGGATGCTGGGCATCTCCGTACCCTTCACCTTTAGCGATTGGCGACCCGGCGACCAACGGGTCTATATCTCAGACATCCGCAAGGCCAAGCGGGATCTGGATTGGGAACCACAGATTACAGTAGATGAGGGGATCACTGAACTGTGCGCCTGGGTCAAAGAGAACAAGGAGTTGTTCCGATGACCAATAAGAAGCTCAAGATCGCCGTGTTCCACTGCGGCTTCGTCTACAGCGGCGGCGGGGAGCGTATCGTGTTGGAGGAAGTCACCGGGCTGCGGCGGCGGGGCCACCAGGTCGTCTGCTTGGCCCCCTCTCTGGACCGGACCCTTTGCTACCCCGACTTCGTCGACAAGGTGGGGGTCCAAACTTTTTTGCCCCAACTGCCTAAGGAGTTCCCCCTCCGCGATGCCTTGATCATGGTTCTCTCCAGCCTTCTTGCTCCGGTTTTGGCCCTCCGCTTCAGGGACATTGATGTCTTTGTGGGGGCCAATCAGCCGGGGGCTTGGATCGCCTACTGTATGGCTAAAGTGCTCGGCAAGCCCTACGTGGTCTACCTCAACCAGCCCAACCGACTTATCTACCCGCGGCGCATCGATCGCGAGACTGGCTGGCAGACCAAAAAGGACTATCACTTCTTGAACCTTTTGATCCAACGGATCAAGCCTTTTGTGGCCTGGGCCGACCACATCTCTTTCACCCGAGCCCACACCATGCTGGCCAACGGGGCCTACATCGCCGGGGTCATCGAGAGGGTCTATGGACGCAACCCCGTACTGTGCCCCGCAGGTTGCCACCCTCAGCCGCGAGAACTTTTGCGCCTAAATCCCCATACAGCCTACCAAGGGTCCTTCGTGGTCAAGGATTTCACGGTCCGCAAACCCTATGTCCTCATCACCAATCGCCATGACCCCCAGAAGATGTTCGAGTATGTCATCGAGGCTATGGTTCAGGTGTTGGGAGCGATTCCCGAGGTTACTCTCGTGATCCCCGGTCCCTTCACTAGCCACACCCCTCGGCTTGTGGCACTGGCGGAGCGCGTGGGTCTCAAGGATAAGGTGATCTTCTTGGGCCAGATAGCGGAGGAAGACCTCCAGCACCTCTACCAGGAGGCCGCGGTTTACTGCTACCCCGCGCCTGAGGAGGACTTCGGGATGGGAGTGATCGAGTCCATGGCCTGGGGCGTCCCGGTGGTGGCCTGGAAGCACGCCGGGCCCACGGTGACGGTGGTGCATGGGGTCACCGGATATCTGGCCGAGCCTTACCAGGTCGATGACTACGCCCGGGGGATTGTGAGGTTGCTCCAGGATCCGCAGAAACGGGCAGAGATGGGGAAAGCGGCCCGCGACCATGTCGAGAAGCACTTCACCTGGGAGCACCACACCGCCATCTTGGAAGAAGCGATACACAACGCTCTCTCCAGCCCTCAGTCGGTTGCGGTGGCTGCCGAGATGGAGTCTGGGTCTCAGTTCTAGGGAAGGATGATCGGTCCATGGAGCAGAAGCACAGTTTAGATCTGATATCCGGGGTGGATCCCATCGGATCCTCGGCTGGTCGCTATCCCTCACCGGCGAGCCAGTTTTCCCAGGGGACGGTGGCGGTCCAAGAAAAGGTCCGGATTCCAGCACCGAGGGTGAGGGTGCCTGCGCTGGGGACGGCGACTAGAGCCCGACTCATTACTATGGTCGCACTGAGTCTGGGGATCTTCCTACTGGCCGCCGTCCCCCGCCTATATTTCCTCTTCTCGGTGAGTGATCCCCAGAACCCTGGCCTCGGCTGGTATGGCGACACCTTCCACCATTGGCAGATCGCATACCTCAGCAAGGAGGTCGGTTTCTCCCACGGATTCCTTAGGCTCTGGGACTTCAAGGGAATGGAATATGTCTGGGGGCTCCTCCACCCCCTGCTTTTGGCCATCTTCTTCACCATCACCGGCTCGGTGGACATCGTCATCCCTCGCTTGGTGAGCCTGGCAGCCGGATCCGGCAGTGTGGTTATCCTCTTTCTCTTGGCCCAACGCTACTTCAATCGCCAAGTGGCTTTGGCCGCTGCTCTCCTGGCCGCTCTCAACCCCGTGGGAATCTTCAATGATCCCTCCGGCATGCAGGAGCCTCTGGGGATTGTGCTCCTCTGGGCGGGGCTGGCCCTCTGGCCGAAAAATTCCACGGGCACCGGGATCCTATGGGCCCTGGCAGGGATGGTCCGCTCCGAGTACTGGCTCTTCGGCTTCGGTCTGGCAATGGCAGCTATGCTGGCCAAGGAAGATTCCCACCGCAAGCTTGCCCTGGGGCTGGGTTGGGGGATCCCCAGTCTGTTGTACATGAAATACCTCCTGGACTACACCGGGAATCCAATCTATCCCTTCTACTGGAGTTTTATGGGCAATGCGGCAGGAGCCTGGATGGCAGATGTGCCCCTCAATCCCGAGCAAACCACGGCGCAAGGGGCCTTCCGCGGGTTGGCCCTGATCATGGGCGTCGGAGCCCTCTGGCTAATCTGGAAGCGCCCCCGGTACTACCTCCTTTTCCTCTTAGGACTGGGCAATCTACTTTTCCTCAGCCTGCTTTTGGGGTTCACCGCCTACATCCGAGGTTTCCTGCCCCGATTTATGGTAGATCGGATCTTTCTCCTCCCCTACATGTTTCTGGGTGTTTTCCTGGCAGCACTAGTCCTTTACTGGTTGCCGCGGCCGCGATTTCGGTCCCTCTGGCTTTCCCTGGGATGGGCCGTAATCCTGGCGGTTTTGGCCGCATCCCAATGGGCCTGGAACCCCATCTGGCAATATTTTGGGCCCGCGGAAAGCATCTGGAAGGGAGAACAGACCCTGGCCTCCGAGATCGCGCAAGAATACAAAGGCGGGGTGATATCCATCCCCGAGGACCGACCTTGGCTGACCTATCTCTTGGTCCACGACCACAGAATCTCGGGTCGCTATTTGGAAGGGCAGATGTACGACCCCTTCGCCTACTTTGTGGAGGATCCTTTCGCCAACTGGTCGGAGAGCCGGGAGGAGATCCGCGCATGGCTGGAGGGCCACGATATCCGACTCCTGGTCTTCTACAGCGGCAAAGAAAACTACGAAGAGATGATCCGCCGAGAACCAGAACTGTTCCGATTCATCAAGGAAAGCGGAGAGGGGATGATACAGATCTACGAGGTGAGGCTCTGATTGGCGGCTGTAGGAGGGTAGGGATGATTAGGATGCAAAGACTGATCGCAGGTCCGTTGGCCCCTTTCTAGTCTGCACCGACGAAAGTACGGGTCGGGAAGGGATGGTCCGCGATGCTCATCGGCTCCTTGCTCCTTATGGTGAGCACAGGCATTGCTTTTGACCTCTTAGTTCATGCTGACCGGTATCAGCGGGATCTATCAACCTACTATTTTGCCGGCAAAGCCTTTGCTTTGGGATTGAATCCCTACGACATCGATGTCTTGTCTGCACTGGCCCCGGCCCCAATACCCCACCGATTTGTCTACCCGCCGTACACGCTTTGGCTATTCCGACTTCTTCCCGTCGTGGACTTCACCACCGTCTACTACCTGTTCTTGGCGATCAAAGCCATGGTCTTAGTCTTACTTTTTTATCTGTGGAAAAGAGCGTTTCTGCCGGAAATGAATGCTCCTTTCTTCATCTTCGCTCTCTTGGCCTACAACGCGGCGGTGTATGTCGATCTGCGGGTGGGGAACATTGCCATATTTGAAGGACTATTGATTTGGCTGGCTTTCCTCTTCTATCTGCGTAACCGGTTGCTTCCTTTCAGCCTTCTTATCGTAATCGCTGCTAGCTTCAAGTTAACCCCTATCTTCTTTCTGCTATTGCTCTTATGGTCTGAGAGCCGAGGGAAGTACTTGCAGTTTGCCGGTTCGGTAATGCTGTTTCTCGTCATTCAGATCGCTTCCTGGTATGCTGCCCCAGGGTTATATACAGCCTTCTTGCAAAACCTCAGCGGCCTGGATGAGCGGGGCGTAATTAACCCGTCAACACTAGCTCTTATCCAGGACTTATCAGACTGGGGGGCGAGAAATACGGGCATAGCGGTGCCCGAGACTGCCCAACTGGGGTTGTTCCTTGCACTGACAGCAATTGTCATTCTAGTCTCCTGGCGTGCGCATCGGGCACTGACTACTGGATCGCGGCCAGAGAACGGCAGGGTGGCCCTATTCCTGGCTTGTCTGGCTTACGCCTTGATAATGCCCCGCCTCAAGACTTACTCCTACCTTATTTTGCTGGTGCCTACGTATTTCATGCTGCTGAGCATTACTTACCTCAACCCCCTCGGACTGTTTGGCTATTTGAGAAGGTACGGATTTCTCGTCGCCTTCACGATTTTTTCTTCACTTTACACCTTGTCCGGAGGCCAAGAGCCCATTGGGCAATCGCTCCTTGGCTATTCTCCGCTGCTCGCGGCCTACAGTATATGGGTCTTGTACGTACGCGAGAGTCTGACCTTGGCTAAGGAACAGGACTTGCCCAGCCCGCTCCCAGAAAGTTACGGGGAAAGAGTAGAGACGGCCATAGTGAGGATTGAAGAATGAATGCCTTGCGATCTTTACCTGCAGAACTATACACCAAAGACTACTACCTCGAGACCTGCGGGGGGTTCGAGGAGTTCTTGGCAGGAGCCGTAGCCCCCCGGCTGCTAAAGGCCCTGGAATATGGCGCGATCCGAGAGGGGATGCGCGTCCTGGATATGGGATGTGGAAGAGGAGAGTTGGCAGTGAAGTGTGCAGAGGCGGGTTGCCATGTTTGGGGCATCGACTACAGCGCCGATGCCATTGCCAAAGACTACTTGCGCAAGAGCACAAACTCCACAGATGGTAAACAAATTGTGTTCCAGAGGATGGATGCAAAGGTTCTGGCCTTCCCGACAGACTTCTTCGATCGGGTGTTCATGATCGATATCGTGGAGCACCTTTATCCGGAGGTGCTGGTGCAATGCCTCCGCGAGGTGCGACGGGTGATTCGGCCGGGTGGAAGGATTGTCGTGCATACCGCTCCCAACGCCTGGCTGATAAAACCTGTTTACCTTGTGGCCGGGCTGGTCTTCGGGTGGAGGAGGCATCGCTACCATGTCAATGAACAGAGCCACTTTAGCCTCCGCCGCCATCTGTCGCCCCTAGGGGGGATGGCCAGAGTGTACATCTCGAAAATGCCCGGCTTCTTTCAGCTGGGGGCGGGACCACGGATCAGTCCCTCGTCTCTGGCTGGAAGGATAGCGGGGCTTGCAGATGCCATCCTTGACGGTTCCTTGGCTACGGCCCTCATATGCCATTCGCCTTTGAAGTTAATCCTGGGCACTGATCTCTGGGCCACGGTGGACATTCCGGAGGATGCGGAGCCATGGAGAGAAAGCGCCTGAGGATCGCCTTCCTCCACCTGGGTTTCTTCTACTCCGGGGGTGGGGAGAAGCTCGTCCTGGAGGAGATCCAGGGGCTCAAGGCCCTGGGTCACGAAGTAGTCTGTTACGCCCCCTTTGTCGACCGGACATCCTGTTTCCCCGATCTTATGGCCAAGGCGGACATCCGACCCATCCTGCCCCAGCCCCCCTCCTGGCTTCCCTTGCGCGATGCTCTCTGGATCCTCCTAAGTTGTCTCCTTATACCATTTATGGCTTGGCGATTCCGGTGCTATGACATCTTCCTGGGAGCCAATCAACCTGCTCCATGGTTCGCCTGGGTGCTGGGCAAGATCTTGAGCAAACCCTACATCATCTACTTGGCGCAACCCAATCGCCTCCTCTACCCACGCCAGATTGATCTAGAACAGAAGCTCAGGATCCGAGAAGGAGACTATCTGTTCCTCGTGGCTTTGCGGCGGATCGCGGGATGGTTTATCGCTTGGGCCGACCAGGTGAGCGTGCGCGACGCCCAAGCGATGCTGACCAATGGAGACTACGCCGCGGGACTCATTCGAGCGGTATACAGGCGAAACAACCAGTTGTGCCCCGCCGGTTGCCACCCACTGCCTGAGGAGGCTCTGGATTATGCCGCCCGCTGGCAGGGAGAATTGAGCGTGAACGGAATCACTATCTGCAAGCCCTATGTCCTCCTGACCAACCGGCATACTCCCCAGAAACGCTTCGAATATGTCATCTGGGCCCTGCGGACAGTTGTAGAGAAGACCCCGCATCTTTCGCTGGTGATCACCGGCCAGGAAACCCAGTACACCAAGCAATTGCACGATCTGATCAGGCACCTGGCATTGGAGGAACAGGTGCAGTTTGTGGGTCTGACGAGCGAGACAGATCTCGCCCGGCTGTACCGCGAGGCAGCTCTCTATGTCTATCCCTCTCCCGAGGAAGACTTCGGGATGGGGATCATCGAGGCCATGGCTGCCGGCACCCCGGTGGTGGCCTGGAACCATGGGGGCCCTACTGTAACTGTTGAGGATGGGGTGACCGGATTTTTGGCTAAGCCTTGGTTGGTCTCTGACTACACTTCTAAGATGGCTCATCTGGCCACCGATCCGGCCCTGGCAGAGCGGATGGGTCGGGCTGGACACAAAAGGGCCAAGGAGAAGTTCTCCTACGAGAGCCACCATCGGATCCTGGAGGAGGCTCTCGGGGAAGCGGTGAAAAATTATGGAAATCGCCTTTGATTACGAGAGCAAGCTCTGGGGTGCTCACGAGGTCCGGTTGCAGCCCACCTACCTGGGTGCCCTGCGCCTCAAGTATGCTCTGGATGACCTGCGTCTCGTACAGGGCAAGGTCTTGGAGGTAGGGTGCGGCGGCGGGGCGATGGCCCGGGCCATAAAGGCCTACCGACCCGAGCTTGCGGTCTACGGCTGCGATATCAGTCGCGGAGCCATCGCCGCCGCCCAAAAAGCCGCGGGAGGGGTCACCTTTGGACTCGGAGACGCGTACAACCTGCCTTTCTCCAGCGGGCATTTCGCCGCGGTCCTAATGTTCGATGTTCTGGAGCACCTTACAAACCCGCAAAGGGCTTTGGTTGAGGTGCATCGGGTCCTAGAACCGGGGGGGGTGTTTCATCTTTTCGTCCCCTGCGAAGGGAGCATGCATACCCTCCACGGCATTGCCTTCCGGCTGGGATGGAGCTGGACAGCGAAGGAGCAGTACGGTGGCCACATCCAGCGGTTTACCCTACCTGAACTCTTGAGCATGCTCCGCCGCGAAGGCCTTGGAGTGGTCAATGGACGATGGAGTGGGCACGCAGTCAACCAGGTTGTCGATGTCGCCTACTTCACCTGGCTGGGCTTACGAGGGAAAAACTTGTCTACATCGGTAGAGGGGTACTTAGCGACCGCTGAACCCGGCTTTTGGCCGCAACTGGTCGGTGCCACCAAGGCGGCAATAGCCGTCGCCAGTTACCTAGAATCTAGACTTTTGGCAGGGGTGCCAGGTTTGGGGGTGCATCTGACCTGCTACAAGAAGAGTGGAAATGGCTAACCAAAATAGCTCTTCGGCTTGGCAAGGTATGAGTGCCTTGCTGAAGTTATTCCAAGTTGTGACAGCTGGGGCGGTTATCTTTGGCCTGGCCTACCTTTTGGGCTATACCACGTTGATCGGCCCCCTGAAGGGTAACGATAGCGCCCTGCATATTGCCTATGCTACCTGGTTGGATCAGTATTTCCCCCAAATCCCCCACTGGTATCCCTTGCAGGGGGGCGGGGAGTCCATCCTCCATGGCTACCCAGTGCTGGCCCACCTTCTGGTGGTAGCCCTCCACCGCCTGAGCGGGCTCTCCATCTTGCAGGCGTATCGTCTCCTCAGTTTCCTGACCTTCCCGGTCACCGCCCTGGGGATCTACTTCCTGGGCTGGCTGTATTTCCGAAAACAGACCCTAGGGCTCATCGCCGCCATGTTCTTTCTCCTGGCACCGATTACCTGGACCTGGATGTACGACTGGGGCTTCTTTGCCCAGAGTGTAGCCATGGTTTTTCTCCCCTATTCCCTGATTTGCTTTGACCGATACCTCTCCCAGGTCATAGAAGGATCGAAATCGGTTTGGAGAGGATTTTGGTTCTTGGCCCTAGTCCTCAGCCTCGCCTTGGCAAGCCTGACCCACCTCATCGTGGGTATCGCGGCGGTTACGGGGATGGCCCTCTTCACTGTCATCTCCTCCCTGACCGCCGAACCGGGTAGCCGGGGGCGGATCCTGATCAAAGGGCTGTTGGCCAGCTTGGCCAGCGGGGCCCTGGTTGCTCTTATATTGGCCTTCTACCTGGTGCCGTTCTATCTATACAGCCAAGTGGCCAACCGCGAGGGCCTCAACAACCCAGCACCCCATCAACTCCCTCGTCTGCCGGTTGCCGAATTCTTGGGGATCAGCCCCATGGATCCCACCCAAATCCTTACCCGGATGCAATTCCCCTTGGTGGTGACCATCTTCTTTGTAATCGGACTGGTCCTTGCCCTGCGGTCCTCCCGCAAGGCCCTGACCATCTGCTTGGTCACCATTCTGGGAATGCTCTATGTTCTTATGCCTGAACTCCCCGCTATCGTCCTGGGCATTTCCCCTACGGTATTCATGCTTTTCAATTTCCGCACCCTACTGATGGTGGT
>JACPPX010000153.1 GCA_016190785.1 Chloroflexota bacterium | reverse complement strand
GCCCTGATCCGTGGCCAGGAGGATATTGTGCAGGACGGGGAGGACACTGCGGGTGCTCACCGCCCGCCCGACAATGGATAATCCTTTAGATAAATTCTCTTGCAGACAGGACACTTTCATAGTTCACGCTCCTTCTTCGCTAGGAATTATAGAAGTTTCAGGAAATCTTCAGGGGTGAGACCCGATTGCCTGATTATTGCTCGTAGTGTTCCTCTATCCAGTTCGTTATGGTCCGGCACCACGACCTGAGCAAATGGACTATCCCGCCTTAGAATTAAATGACTTCCTTGCTGTCTCTTAAGATAAAAACCAGCTTTGCCGAGAGCCTTAGCACATTCCCGCCCAGATACTCTCGGCAGTTTGCTCATACCGCAACCACGATAGTTTCAAAGCGATCTTCCGGAATGGGTAGGCCATCTTCTTTCAGTGCCTCGATGTAGCCGTGTATGGCCTCCTTGATATTGAAGATAGCCTCTTCCTTGCTTTTGCCTTGGCTTATGCAGCCCGGCAGGCTGGGACACTCCGCCACCCAAAAACTATCTTCACCCGGATAAATGATAACTTGTCTCATCAACTAACCTCCAGCCCTAGTATACAACATATTGGCCCTTGCATCAAGAGGGCAACTATTTGTTGGACTCCACTAGAAAGTTGTATATACCATCCTCCGGCTCCCAGGTCCGGCCGCAGTAGGCGCAGGAAAGGGTTTCCCCGTTTTGCGAGAGCTCCCCGCGGCGGTCATAAGGGCACTGGAAGAGGCTTGCCCCGGGACTGTCGGGTATTGCCCTTCCACTGTTGCTAGGGCGGGCGGCAACGAAAACACTGGGGGAGAGTTTCACTCGCCCTCCTGGTACCTGAAGTAATCCGTCGAGAGTGGCTAAGGTCGAGGCCGGGAACAAGCGCTTAAGCAAGGGCGAGCGGAAATGGGAGACCGCTAGTTCTCGCTCGATGCCTAACTGGGCGTGGGCCAAAGCCTGAGCCATGTACGCCGGGTGGAAGTTCAAGTTGCCGGGGACGAACTCCACTGGCTCACGGGAAAAAGGCCGTTTTTGAGAGCGGCCCAGGAGCCAACGCAGGATTTCCTTGAGATTGCGCTTATTGGGATACTCCAGAATAAAAGTTCCCTGGGGCTTCAAGATTCGCTGCACTTCGGCCAGGGCACGAGGGATATCGCGGAGATGGTGAAGGACGCGGACCGTCACCGCGGTATCGAAAGCAGCATCGGCCAGGGGAAGGCGGTAGATGTCCCCAGTGGCCAGGATAAAGCGCGGGTCGCCACTGAGCAAATCTTGAGCGGCCTGCAACTGGCTTTTGGCGGGATCAAGGAGGATCACCCGCTTATAGCCGCGATAAAGATCCGCCAGGCGGCCAAACCCGGCCCCAATATCCACCAGGACTTCTCCCCGGGGAGGGAGGAGGCGGGTGAGAGCGCGGCGTTCGGCGAGGTCCTCAAACTCCCGCCCCGGCCAGAATTCTTCTCGCCAGCGGGTTCCCTGATAGTCAATCACAGCAATAGAACTTTTGTTCTAAAATATTTCACGTGAAATACGCATTACTGCTTAACTAGGCGTCGGTATAAACCGTCCAGCTCCTCTTCGGAGAAGAAATAAACCACCAGTTTTCCTCCCCTTTTGCTCCGGAAGAGTTGGACCTTAGTTCCCAAGGCTTCCCGAAAGCGCTGCTCTAAGGTTTGAGTGTGGGAGTCAAGTGTGCGTCCCGGCTTTTTGCGGATGGGCCCTTCCCCACGCATGCGGCGGACTAGCTCCTCTGTCTGGCGGACGCTTAAACCACCGCGCATTATTCTTTGTAGGGCCCGCATTTGAACCGCCTGGCCTTCCAGGGAGAGAATAGCCCGGGCATGTCCTTCGCTAATCTCTCCCGAAGACAAAGCCCTTTTTGCGGCATCCGCCAATTTAAATAGGCGCAGGGAATTGGCAACCGCCGCCTGGCTCTTCCCCACCCTCTTGGCAACATCTTCCTGGCTCAAACTAAAGCGCTCCACCAGCTCACGGTAGGCCGTTGCCGCCTCGAGAGGGTTTAAATCCTCGCGTTGCAAATTCTCCACCAGGGCCAGGATCAATCCGTCGCGGGGGCTGGCTTCGCGGATCAGAACCGGGACGGTGGCCTTTCCGGCAAGTTTCGCCGCTTGCCACCTTCGTTCCCCGGCGATGATCTCGTAGCCGCGGGGAGTGGCGCTGACGATTAGTGGCTGAATGACCCCGTTCTCGCGGATGGAATCGGCCAGTTGGCTCAACGCTTCCTGGTCATAGCCGCGGCGGGGCTGGTTGGGATTAGGTTGCAGATCTGCAATCGGCACTTCCATAACCCCGCCCTGTGGTTCCGTGATCGGAATTAGGGCCCCTAAGCCTCGTCCTAAACCTCTTTTTTTCTCAGCCATTTTATCCCTCCTCTATGGCCTGTTTTCTTTTGCTTATCTGACCTGCAATGGACACCTCAATCGCCGGGCTCATTTGTGCTCTCTCTAAAACTTCCAGGGCTAAATTGCGGTAAGCCAACCCGCCGGGAGAATTGGGAGCATAACTGAGGATAGGTTCCCCGTGGCTGGGAGCCTCGCTTAGGCGGACACTCCGCGGGATAACGGTCCGGAATACCCGATCCCCGAAATGCTCACGTACTTCGGATACCACTTCACTAGAAAGGTTAGTCCGGGCATCGAACATAGTCATCACCAAGCCGAAGATGTGCAATGTGGGATTCAAGCCCCGCACTAAGTCAATGGTGTGCACTAGGTGAGTGAGTCCTTCTAGAGCCAAGAATTCGCACTGCACGGGGATGATCACCCCCTCCGCGGCACAGAGGGCATTGAGGGTCAATAGTCCCAGGCTAGGGGGAGAGTCAATCAAGATAAACTCATATTGCCCTTCTATGGGAGCAAGGGCCTGGCGGAGGAGAAACTCCCTCTGCAGCATCTCCACCATCTCCACCTCCGCTCCGGCCAAATCGCGGGAGGAGGGGACGAGGTCGAGGTTGACGCGATTGGTGAGGGATATGGTTTGGTCCAGGGGGCGATTATCGAGGAGAGAATCGTATATGGAGTAATCGAGGGAATTTGCCGACAAACCTAGGGAGCTGGTGGCGTTGGCTTGGGGATCGATGTCCACGAGGAGAACTTTCTTGCCATAAAAGGAGAGATAAGCCCCCAGGTTTATGGCGGTGGCCGTTTTCCCTACTCCGCCCTTCTGATTAGCCAAGGCCAAGATCAAGGGCATGGGCTTCTACCCAATCTTCTACTTTTTCTCGATCTGGTATACCCGCCAAGCCGGGAGCCTCGGTAGAGAAAGAGGCCGCCACTTGGGCAAACTGGGTGCTGAGCACGGGGTCTTGAGTCCGGGCATATTTTACCATGAAAGCCGCCGCAAAGACATCCCCCGCCCCGGTGGGGTCCACCGTTTGGGCTGGCCGCGGAGGGAGGTCCAAAATCTGACCCTTGAGGTAAAGGGTGGCCCCCTTTTGGCCACGGGTCACTATGGACATGGGCAGTTTCTTAAGAATGGGAAGTAGGGCAGCAGCCTTACCCTGTAGGTCTTCCTCGCTCACGATTACGGTACTCGCTCGGGAAAATGCCTTTTCTAACCCTGGCTCGAATCGAGGATGGACCCGACCATGGTTATCCCAGGAACGAAGCCAGCCTTGGGGGCTAAGGGCCAAAAAGGAGTTGGGGAATAGGTCGAGGAAGGATTCGTTGATCTCGTGGGCCACCGGGCCGAGGAGCACAAGTTTGGTACCTCTCCACTCTTCGGGAACAGCCGAGGGG
>JACPPX010000150.1 GCA_016190785.1 Chloroflexota bacterium | reverse complement strand
GGCTCAATGGCCACGGAGATCACTGGCTCCGGGAACTTGATGCTCTCCAGGACGATGGGATGGGCTGGGTCGCAGAGGGTATCGGCGGTGAAAGTATTCTTGGGTCCCACCACGGCGACAATATCCCCGGCGGACACAGTTTCCACTTCTTCGCGGTGGTTGGCGTGCATCCGCAACAGCCTTCCCATCCGTTCTTTGCTCCCTTTGGTGGCGTTAAGCACGGTAGAGCCCACGCTCAATTCTCCAGAATAGACCCGCAAATAAGCCAGCCGGCCGACATAGGGGTCAGAGACAATCTTGAAAGCCAAGGCACAGAAAGGGGCTTGCTCGTCGGTGGGCCGGGTTTCCTCCGCCCCGCTCTGGGGATTTATCCCCGTGACCGGGGGGATGTCCAGGGGGGAAGGCAAGTAATCGACCGCGGCATCGAGGAGGAGTTGGATCCCTTTATTTTTTAAGGCGGCACCACAGAGCACGGGGACGAGTTTGGAGTTAAGGGTGGCTTTACGCAACCCTTCCTTGATCTCCTGGGGAGTGATCTCCTCCCCACCCAGATACTTGATGGTCAGTTCCTCGTCGGTTTCCGCTACTTTTTCCAGGAGGATTTCGCGGTAAGTTTTAACGATATCTTGCAAATCGGCAGGGATCTCCCCTTTTTCGGCACGGGTGCCGAGATCATCGGTGTAGAGGACAGCCTCTCCGCTGATAAGGTCCACAATCCCGCGGAAAGAATCCTCACGGCCGATGGGCACCTGCAGCGCCACCGGACTGGCCTCCAGCCGCTCCTCAATCATCTCCATGGTGCGGAAAAGGTCGGCCCCCGGCCGGTCCATCTTATTGACAAAAGCGATGCGCGGCACCCGGTAGCGGTCGGCATAGCGCCAAACCGTCTCCGACTGCGGCTCCACCCCGGCCACGGCGTCGAAGATGACGATCCCCCCATCCAGGACGCGCAGGGAGCGTTGCACCTCCACGGTGAAGTCGATGTGGCCCGGAGTATCAATGATGTTGATCTGATGGTCCCGCCAGTAGGCGGTAGTGGCCGCGGCGGTGATGGTGATCCCCCTCTCCCGCTCCTGCTCCATCCAATCCATGGTGGTCGTCCCCTCGTGGACCTCGCCCATGCGGTGGATCTTCTTGGTGTAGAACAGGATCCGCTCCGTGGTCGTCGTCTTTCCGGCATCAATGTGGGCGATGATCCCCAGGTTGCGGGTATGGGATAACGGAATTTCCCGGGACTGAACCCCGGCCGATTTGGATAAAGTTTTTACCGTCACTTATTCACCTTTTTTGTCTGCTCGCCGATTTTTTCGATTAACTCCCAAGATATCCAGTCGTGCACTTTAGCTAAAAAAGTTTTTACCAGCGGTAGTGGGCAAAGGCTTTGTTGGCCTCAGCCATGCGGTGGGTTTCATCCCTCTTCTTGATCGCCGCTCCCGTGTTCTGAAAGGCATCCCACAATTCTGCAGCCAGCTTTTCCGGCATCGATTTGCCCGGCCGGGCCTGGGCGGCCTGGACAATCCAGCGGATAGCCAAAGACTCCCGGCGCGGCCCCTCAATCTCCAACGGTATTTGGTAAGTAGCCCCTCCCACCCGGCGAGGCCGTACTTCCAGCACTGGCGTGGCGTTGCGCATTGCCTGATTAAAAACCTCCAGCGGGTTTTGTTTGTGCCGCTCGGCAATTAGATCCAAGGCGCCATAGACGATAGCCATCGCCGTGGTCTTTTTCCCCCGCTGCATCAACCGGTTGATGAATTTGCTAACCAGTTGACTTTGGAAGCGGGGGTCGGGGGTAACCTCCCGTTGCTCGACCCTACTTCTTCTTGGCATTGCTCTTAACCCTGTCTCCGGACATTTGAAGAAGACTAGGACTAGTCCCCTAGTCTTCTCCGCATACTGTTCCGGATACTTACCTAAGCCGCTTCTGCCGTAGCCGTTTCTACCGCCGGGGCTGCGGGGGCCGCTATTCTCTCCCCCGGCTTGGGTTGCTTAGCCCCATACTTGGAGCGACCGCGCCGTCGCGCTTCCACCCCAGTGGCATCTAGGGCGCCACGGACAATATGGTAACGGACCCCGGGCAAATCCTTCACCCTCCCTCCTCTCACCAAAACCTGAGAGTGCTCCTGGAGGCTATGACCCTCCCCGGGAATATAGGCTGTCACCTCTATCCCATTGGTCAGCCGCACCCGCGCTATCTTTCGTAGCGCGGAATTAGGCTTCTTGGGGGTAACCGTCCGCACCAAGGTACATACCCCCCGCTTCTGGGGAGAACCCTGGTCCCGGATCAGCCGGTGCTGGAGGGAGTTGAAGCGAAAACGAAGAGCCGGAGCCTTGCTCCGCCGCTTTCCCCTTTTTCGCCCCTTACGGAGCAGCTGATTAACCGTGGGCATAGCCTATCCTCGATACACAAAACCAGAAATATACCATATTAAGCTATCCCTGTCAAGGTTCACGCCCCAATCCCCACAGTCCAGGACGGTGGGGGCGTTCGGCGGTTTCTTCTTTTCCAAACTGCATCCAGGATCCATCCCCGCCCTCCACCTCCACTGCTAACCCCAAGCTCTGCAGTTCCTTCACCAATACCCGGAAGGACTCCGGGACTCCCGGCTCGAGGATGGGCTCCCCTTTGACAATGGCCTCATAGGTCCGCACCCGGCCGGAGACATCATCACTCTTGATGGTGAGCATCTCTTGCAGGGTGTGGGCTGCGCCATAGGCTTCCAGGGCCCAGACCTCCATCTCCCCGAAGCGCTGGCCTCCGAACTGGGCCTTCCCTCCCAGAGGCTGCTGGGTGACCAGAGAGTAGGGGCCAATGGAGCGAGCATGGACCTTGTCCTCCACCAGGTGGGCCAGTTTCATCATATAGATCATCCCCACTGTCACCGCATGGTCATAGGGCTCGCCAGTGCGGCCGTCATAGAGGAGTGTCTTCCCCGAAGTGGGCAGAGGCCATCCCGTCGCTTGACTGACCTCCTCTGCTCGGGTCTGGAGGTCCTCCCTGCCCAATTCTTGGGCAGGATAACCCTTTTCCGCCAGCCACATCTTTAAGCAGAGCTCAAGGGCCTGCTGGTCGCGGCGCCGAGCTTCCTCGGCAGAAAGCGAAGTGTATTCCAAGATGATGATTTCCTCGGGATCATAGCCCTTGGATTTGAGCCACTCGCGGAGAACGATGCGCCGGGCCAAGATCCGATCCCGCCCCAATTCTTCAGGGTCCTGATCGGGGAAACTACGAGCCAGGTACTGAGTAATAACCTTCTCGTCGTCCTGGGCCATCTCCTCATCCTCGGCTCGATCCTCATACCAAGCCCAGGCCTGGCGCATAGTATCCCGCCAGGCTAGGTCGGAGAGCCAAGCCCGAGCCAGCTCGGCCTGGATCTCTTTCTCATCGGCACCATCGAAAACGGGAGAAATAACCCTGGTCCCCAAGCGGTTGATGGCCCATCCCAGATGGGTCTCCAAGATCTGGCCGAGGTTCATCCGGCCCGGGACTCCTAGGGGATTGAGGATCAGTTCCACTGGGGTACCATCGGCCAGGAAGGGCATATCAGCCAGGGGCACTACTTTGGAGATTACCCCTTTGTTTCCATGACGGCCGGCCATCTTATCCCCCTCGGAGAGTTTTCGCTTTTGGGCAATAGCCACCCGAACCATCTTCTCCACCCCGGGGGAAAGCTCCCGATCTCCGTCGCGGGTGAAGATCTTGATATCCACCACTTTTCCTTTTGCCCCGTGAGGCAGGCGGAGAGAAGAGTCTTTCACCTCCCGCGCTTTCTCCCCAAAGATGGCCCGCAGCAGTTTCTCCTCGGGGGTGAGGTCGGTCTCGCCTTTGGGAGTGATCTTGCCCACCAGGATGTCGCTGGGATTAACCTCGGCTCCGATGCGGATGATCCCTTCTTCATCCAGGTCCTTGAGGGCCTCCTCTCCGACATTGGGGATATCCCTAGTAATCTCTTCCGGGCCAAGTTTAGTGTCCCGAGCCTCGATTTCGTGCTTCTCAATGTGTACCGAGGTGAACTTGTCATCCCGCACCAGGCTTTCGCTGACTAGGACCGCGTCTTCATAATTGCCACCCTCCCAGGAGAGGAAAGCCACCAGCACATTTTGCCCCAGGGCCAGCTCTCCATGGTGAGTGGAAGAGGAATCGGCCAGGACTTCTCCGGCTCTGATTTTTTGTCCTTTCTCTACAACGGGGCGCTGATCAATACAAGTACCCTGATTGGAACGGTTGAAGCGGCGGAGGGGATAAATTCTTTCCCCTTTCTTTCCTTGGACTACGATCCGCTCCGAAGTTACCCCGACTACTTCCCCATCCTCCTCGGCAACCACCACTTGTCCGGAGTCCAGTGCGGCTTGAAATTCGATCCCGGTGCTGACCAAGGGGGCCTCGGGAGTAAGGAGGGGGACGGCCTGACGCTGCATGTTGGAACCCATCAGCGCCCGGTTGGCATCATCGTGTTCCAAGAAAGGGATGAGGGCCGCGGAGACACTCACAATCTGTTTGGGGGAGACGTCCATGAAGTCTACTTCTTCTACTCCTTCGATAAGGAATTCTTCCCCGCGCCGCACGGAGACCCGATCGTGGACGAACTCCCCTTTCCTGTTCAGTTCGGCATTGGCCTGGGCGATGGTGTAGCGGTCTTCCTCGTTGGCCGTCAGGAACTCGATCTCATCGGTGGTCCGGCTGTTGACCACCTTGCGGTAAGGGGTCTCGAGGAAACCGAAGGCGTTGACCCTGGCGTAGGT
>JACPPX010000155.1 GCA_016190785.1 Chloroflexota bacterium | reverse complement strand
TCCATAATCCAGGCCATGATCTGGGGGGTAGTATTCACATCCGGGGCGGGGATGTCCCCCTCCGGGCGCATGAGCACCGAGATCTCGGAGGCGTAGCGCCGGGTAAGATTCTCCAGTTCTTGGGCAGACATCTTCTTGGGGTTGCAGATCACACCCCCCTTGGCCCCCCCGAAGGGGAGGTTGACCACCGCACACTTCCAGGTCATCCACATCGCCAGGGCCCGCACCACATCCAGGGTGACATCGGGATGGTAGCGGATGCCCCCCTTGGTGGGCCCCAGAATAGTGGAGTGATGCACCCGGTAGCCGGTGAATATCCTCACCGAGCCGTCATCCATCTTCACCGGGAAGTTGACGGTGAGTTCCCGCTTGGGCTTGCGCAGCATATCCGCGATCCCCGCCTTGATCCCCGGCAAGTATTTCACCGCCTTGTCGAACTGCTCGACCGCAACCTGATACGGGTTCTTGGCCACTTTCATTTCCATGGCTACCTTAGCCATTTTTCCTCCTTTTTGAGTTAATTTTTTCTAAGTGTGTATGATTGGGTGACGAATTATTTACTGATTTGTACCTCCTTGGCGTATATCCTCCAGTTTTCTTACTAGCAATTCCTTGACCAGATTGGGATCGGCTTGGCCTTTGGTCTCTTTGGCTACCTGGCCAATAAAGAAGCGGAGCACGGTATCCTTGCCTTTTAGGTAATCAGCCACCGGCTTGGGGTTTTCGGCGAGCACCTTCTCGATGACCGGCAGGAGGGAATCGGAAGTGCCGATCCTCTGGTATTGGGCGAAGACCGCCTCCAAGGCCTTCACATCCGCGGCGGCGATTTCTCCGCGGGCGGAGCGCGCCGCCAGTTCATCCGCGGTGGAAGTGGTGACCTTCCCCTGTTCTTTGGCGGCAATTATCCCCCCCAAGACCCAGGGGGGCAGCCTCCTCTTTATCTCGGCGAGGCTATCTTCGCTTTCCTTCAGCACCGGAAATATGCTCCTCGCAATCCTATCGCCGACGGCCTTAGGGTTTTGGGGATAGGCGGCAACATATTCTTCAAATGCCTCCGCCACCTCCGGCTCTTGGGTCAGTATTTCCGCGTCATATGCGGTTAAGCCATACTCCTTTATGAACCTTCGCTTTAGTGCTTCCGGCAACTCCGGGAGGTGAGATTTTATCTCCTCCACCCATTCCTTGTTCAAGAGCAAGGGGGGGAGGTCGGGCTCGGGAAAATAGCGATAATCCTGAGCGTATTCTTTCGTTCGCTGCAGAACAGTGACCCCTTTGGCTTCGTCCCAGCCCATGGTCTGCTGCTGGATTTTGCCCCCGGCCTCCAGGATTTTCCGCTGCCTTTCTACCTCATATGCCAGGGCTTTCTCTACTGCCCGGAAACTGTTGAGGTTCTTGATCTCGGTGCGGGTGCCCAGCTCGGCAGAGCCAGCCGGACGGAGGGAGATATTGGCCTCCAGCCGTAGAGAGCCTTCCTCCATATTGCCGGAGGATACCCCTAAATAGCGGAGGATCTGGCGGAGTTTCTCCACATAAGCCTTCGCCTCCTGGGGAGAGCGGATATCGGGTTCGGTCACCACCTCGATGAGGGGCACTCCGGAACGGTTGAAGTCAATCAGGGTTGCCCTATCGGCGTGGAGTAGTTTGGCAGTGTCCTCCTCGAGATGGACGCGGCGGATTCTGATCCGTCGCTCCTCTCCCCCCAGGGCTATCTTTATCTCCCCGCCGTAGGCAATAGGAAGGTCATACTGGGAAATCTGGTAGCCTTTGGGTAGATCGGGATAGTGATAGTTTTTGCGGTCCCACTTGATTTGCTGCGGGTCTATTCGGATCTTACACCCCAGAGCCAGCCCCACCATTATCGTTTGTTGCAACGCTTTTTGGTTTACCACCGGGAGCGAACCGGGGAGGCCAAGACAAATGGGGCAAACCAAAGAGTTGGGTGGGGCTTGGGCATAAGCGGCACTGCAACCGCAGAACATTTTGGACTTGGTGAGGAGTTGGGCGTGGGCCTCCATCCCGATGACAATTTCGTAATCTTTGGCCATTGCGCTATCTGAATGCGTCGCCAGCTACTTTTTGCCGTGTCGCTTTAGAAAATTCTCCATCCGTCCCAGGGCCTCTTCGATCTGGGTCAGGCTGGTGGCGTAGGAGCAGCGGATGAATCCTTCCCCCGATGCTCCGAAGGCATTTCCCGGAACCACCGCCACCTTATCCTCAAATAGCAGTTTCTCCGAGAACTCCTCCCCACCCATCCCGGTGTGGGCGATAGAGGGGAAGGCGTAAAAGGCCCCCCGCGGCTCAAAGCAAGGGAGACCGATATCATTCAGGCCGCGGATCATAACCTGTCGCCGCTGGTCATACTCTTTGACCATAGCCTGGACATATTCTTCCCCATTTCTCAACGCTTCCAGGGCGGCGATCTGGCTCATGGTGGGAGCGCACATTATGGCATATTGGTGCACCTTGGCGATGGCGGGCATTAGTTCCTGGGGGGCGGCTACATAACCCACCCGCCACCCGGTCATGGCATAGGCCTTGGAAAATCCCCCCAGAAGCACGGTTCGCTCCCTCATCCCGGGGAGGGAGGCGAAGCAGGTGTGCTTCACGCCATAAACCAAGCGGTCGTAGATCTCATCAGAAAAGATGAGAAGGTCATGCTTTTCTGCCACCTGGGCGATCTTGGTCAAGAGTCCTCGTTCCATCACCGCTCCGGTGGGATTATTGGGATAACCGATGAGCAGGGCTTTGGTGTCCGCGGTGATCGCGTCCTCCAGCCGCTCGGGTAGGAGCTGGAACTCATCCTCCACTCTTGTTTCCACGACCAGGGGTTGACCTCCGGCGAAGATGACTCCTGGTTTATAAGCCACAAAACTGGGCTCGGGGACAATTACTTCATCCCCGGGATCAATCAGAGCCAAGTGAGAAGAGAAAAGGGCC
>JACPPX010000151.1 GCA_016190785.1 Chloroflexota bacterium | reverse complement strand
GTATTGGACGGGGCGGAGTTCGAGGCGGACATCATCGATCTTGGCGTCAGGATCAAGGACCCGTTCTACTACGCCGCCGGTATTGAGGTTGCGCAAAGTGACGGATACGCGGGCACTCCCCCGCCCCAGGTGGGTGTGCTTGTAGTCCAGGACGCGGTAGAGTTCCCCGCCCGTCACAAAAGTGGAGCCTTTGCGCAGATCGGCAGCGGAAATCATCTAATCCCTTTGGGAGATGCTTCGTCCCGACTCACATCGTTGGGGCTCAGCATTACAAGGATCTCTTTGCTCGAAGATTATATCCAAAGTTGCTAAGTCCGGGCACCGTTGCAGGGTTTCCGGATATAAAAACGCCGGGCTAAAGCCCGACGCTCCATCTTCCTGGTGCCTGATCGGCGAGTCGAGGCGCCATCACTTTTGTGCCTTGCGCCAGTCGGAGAGGAAGGTGTCCAGCCCCTTGTCGGTGAGGGGATGGTGGGCCATCTGCTCCAGGACCTTAAAGGGCATGGTGGCGATGTCCGCCCCGGCTAAAGCGGCTTCGGTGACATGCAGGGGGTGGCGGATGCTGGCGGCAATGACCTGAGCCTCGATCCCATAGCGCTCAAAGATGTCCACCGTCTGGGCCACCACCTCCATCCCCTCATGCCCGGCATCATCCAGCCGGCCTACGAAGACCGAGACATAGTCCGCCCCGGCCAGGGCGGCGAGGAGGGCCTGGTTCACGGAGAAGATAAGGGTAGCATTGGTGCGGATGCCTTCTTCCTGCACAATCCGTTTTGCCTGCTCGAGGGGGGTGTCGCACTTCTCAAAATAATCGCACTGCGGGCAGGCAAGGAGTTCGGGGTCGTTCTCCGCATTGCGCAGCGCTTTGGCTGCTTTCAGGCCCTCGGTGGTGGTGGGGAGTTTGGCTACCACATAGGGCGACCAGTGGGAAATTTCCGTGGCCTCCTGGATCATATCCTCCACTTCCGTGGTCACCACCTCGGAAGAGATATGGTCTTGGACATAGTAGCAGATCTCCTGCACTAATTTCCTTCGGTCGAGGTTCCCTCCCTTGGCCACCAGTGAGGGGTTGGTGGTCACCCCGGCCAGCACGCCCCAGGAGGCGGCTTCTTTGACTTCTTGGGGATTGGCGGTGTCCAAGAAAAGTTTCATGGCTTAGCCTCCATAAGCGCCGGCTCTTTGTGCCCCGCGAAGTCTTTTACCGCCCCGATGAAATCCCGGAATAAGGGGGCAGGGCGGTCGGGGCGGGATAAGAACTCGGGATGGAACTGGGTGCCGAGCATAAAGGGGTGGTCAGCCATCTCCGCGATCTCCACCAAGCGGCCATCAGGGGAAGTGCCGCTGATAATCATCCCGTTTTCCGTGAGTCGCCCGCGATAGTCGTTATTCACCTCGTAGCGGTGACGGCGCCGCTCGGAGATCAGATCTCGGCCGTAAGCCCGGGCGGCGAGGGTAGCGGGGAGGACGCGGCAGGGCTGGGCCCCTAGGCGCATAGTCCCGCCCTTCTCGGTGACCCCTTTCTGTTCCGGCAAAAGGTCAATCACCGGATACTTAGTCTTGGGGTTGAATTCGGTGCTGTTGGGTTCCGGGCTTTCCAGGGCATGGCGGGCGAGTTCGATAACCATAATCTGCATCCCCAAGCAAAGCCCCAGGTAAGGGATTTTCTTTTCCCGGGCCAGGCGGGCGGCTAATATTTTACCCTCAATTCCTCGGGAATCGAAGCCCCCAGGTACTACAATCCCCTGGGCGATCTCCAGCCGATCCCATTCCTCCCCCTTTTCCAAATCGGAGGAGAGGATCCACATTATCTCCACATCCCGATCATGGGCCAAGGCGGCGTGGTGCAGAGCCTCCTTAACACTGATATAAGAGTCGGGGAGCCCGACATATTTGCCCACCACCGCCACTTTGACTTTTTCTTTGGGGCGGATGATCCGCTCCACCATTTTTTGCCAAGCAATAAGGTCGCGGGGCTTGCTCGCCAGATTCAGCTTCTGGACTACGAGATCTCCTAGTCCCACTTCTTCGAGCATGAGTGGCACTTGGTAGATAGTTGGAGCAGTGAGTAAGGGGATCACCGCCCTCTCTTCGACGCTGCAGAAAAGGGAGACCTTGCGCCGCAGCCCCTCGTCGACCGGATAATCGGAGCGCAGCAGAATCATATCCGGCTGGATGCCGATGCGGCGCAGTTCTTGCACGCTGTGCTGGGTTGGTTTGGTTTTGAGTTCGCCGGTGGCAGAAATATAGGGCAATAGAGTGATATGGATATATAGAGTGTTTTCCCGGCCGAGGTCCATCCGCATCTGACGCAGGGCTTCCAGGAAGGGGAGGCTCTCGATGTCCCCCACCGTCCCCCCCACTTCAACGATAACCACCTCGGCCTCCGCCTCTTTGGCCACCCTGGTGATGGCCTCTTTGATCTGATTAGTGACATGGGGGATGACCTGGATGGTGCCTCCCAGGTAATCGCCGCGCCGTTCTTTGCTCACCACCCCCTGGTAGATCTGGCCAGCGGTGACATTGGAGGAGCGGGTGAGGTTGCGGTCAATAAATCGCTCGTAGTGTCCCAGGTCAAGATCCGTCTCCGCCCCGTCCTCTAAGACATAGACCTCGCCGTGCTGATAGGGGGACATGGTGCCGGGGTCGACATTGATGTAGGGGTCCAGTTTCTGGATAGTGACCGAGAAGCCGCGGCTTTTCAGGATGCGGCCGATAGAGGCTGCGGTCACCCCCTTGCCTACTGAGGAGACCACCCCACCAGTGCAGAATATATATTTGGCCATCAATCTCCCATTAAAGAGGGACACGGAGGCGAGGCCTCCGTGTCGCTAGTCCTTTAAGATTGCTGGCCTCTTTCAGGGGCCGATTGCGCATATCTTTCACTCCTAAGACTACCACAGCCTACTGGGTCTTGTCAAATCACCCCCAATTCCTTCCCCACCTTCTGGAATGCCACCAGCCCTTGGTCAAGGTCTTCTTTGCTATGGGCAGCAGAGATCATGACCCGGATGCGGGCTTTGCCCTGGGGGACGGTGGGGTAGCCAATGGCCATGGCAAAGACCCCTTCCTCGAATAGCCGGCGGGAGAATTTCTGAGCCAGAGGGGCGTCCCCCAGCATCACTGGGGTAATAGGCGTCTCGCTTTTCCCGGTGTCGAACCCGAGCCGTTGCATCTGGGCTTTATAATAGCGGGTGTTCTCCCACAGCCGGTCCACTAGCGCCCCGGATTCTTCTAGGAGATCCAGTGCGGCGATACAGGCGGCGGTGTCGGCGGCGGTGACCGCACTGGAGAAGAGGAAAGGCCGGCCGCGTTGCCGCAGCCACTCCACAATCTTGGCCTTCCCCGCCACATAGCCGCCCACCACGCCGAAGGCTTTGGAGAGAGTGCCAATTTCGATATCCACTTGGCCATGCAAACCGAAGTGGTCCACGATGCCCCGGCCGCCTCTACCCAGCACGCCCTCCCCGTGAGCGTCGTCGACCATCAACAGTAAGTTGTGGCTAGCCGCAATCTCCGCAATCTGGGGCAGGGGGGCGATGTCCCCGTCCATGGAGAATACCCCATCGCTGATGATCATCCCCCGTTTGTACCCCGACTCTTGGCTGATTGCCTTCTCTAGGCTATCCGGGTCGGCGTGGGGATAGCGCACGATTTTGGCGCGGGAAAGGCGGGAGCCATCAATGATGGAGGCGTGGTTCAATTCATCGGAGAAAACCACATCTCCTTCCCCGACGAGAGCGGGAATAGTTGCTAGGTTAGCGTTGAAGCCGGATTGAAAAGAAATTGCGGCCTCTACTCCCTTGAACTGGGCCAGGCGGCGCTCTAGCTCGAGGTGGAGGCTGAGAGTGCCGGCTATGGAGCGCACCGCCGCTGGCCCAACTCCGAATTCGGCCACCGCTTTCTGTGCCGCCTCTTTCAGTCGAGGATGGTTGGCCAGGCCCAAGTAATTGTTGGAACAGAAATTGAGGACTTTTTTCCCATCAACAATAAGCCAAGCCCCCTGTGGCGAGCCGATGGTGCGGATGGTGTTAAAAAGCCCTTGCTCTTTGAGGGCTTGCAGTTCTTCATCTAGGAAGGCAAGTTTATCCGCCATCTCTACCCCTCGTTGAGCAAGAAGACGACTTTGCCGCACTGTCCGCTCTCCATCAGGGCAAAAGCCTCTTCGTATTTTTCCAGAGGGAAGCGGTGGGTTACTACCGGGGCCAGATCCACCGCCCCGGAGCGGAGTAGTCCCCGTGCCTGATACCAGGTCTCCCAAAGTTTGCGGCCTACGATTCCGTAGACCGTGACCCCCTTAAAAATAACATGGTCGGCCAAGTCGAACTCGAATGGTTTCCCCGGCAATCCCAGGAGGGCGGCTTCTCCACCAGGCTTGAGGAGGCTAAATCCCTGGTTGATGGCCGCCGGAACCCCGGACATCTCTAACAGCACATCCACTCCCTCGCCCTCGGTTTCACGGCCAACTACGGCTACCACATCTGCATCTTGGGGGTTGAGGACCAAGTCTGCCCCCATTTTCTTGGCCAGGTCCAAGCGGTAGGGGCTGATGTCGGTGGCATATATCGAGCGGGCGCCGGCGGCTTTGGCCACAGCGATGGTCATCAGC
>JACPPX010000148.1 GCA_016190785.1 Chloroflexota bacterium | reverse complement strand
GTAGCCGCTGGAGGCCAGACCCACCAGCATCACCGTGGTCGCGCTAGAGGACTGCAGGAGGGCGGTTGCTACCGCCCCGCTGGCCGCAGCCGTGGCTCGGCGGTTGGTGAGGGTGCTAAGCATCTGGCGCAGCCGGCCCCCAGCCAGGCTCTGCATCCCCTCCCCTGCCAGACGCATGCCATAGAGGAGAAGGAAGGCCCCGCCAAAGATATAGACCAAGACCAGATCCGCAGGCATTGGAAAAGAGATTATATCAGATTAAAAATTGGACAGGTATAGGGGGATGTTTTATAATCCTCCCTGTCACCAAACAAGGAGGTCCTTTGTTCAAAGCACCCCGCGGCACCCAGGATATCCTCCCCGCCGAGCAGCCCTATTGGCAACTGGCGCGGGACAAGATTAGAGAGGTCTCCAGCCTCTACGGCTTCCGCCGCATCGATCCTCCCCTTTTTGAGGAAACCGGCCTCTTTGTGCGCGGGGTGGGGGAAACTACGGATATCGTGGAAAAAGAGATGTATACATTCAAGGACAAGGGGGGAGAAAGCCTGACCCTTCTCCCGGAGGGGACCGCTTCGTTCATGCGCGCCTATCTGGAGCATGGGATGCAGGTCCTCCCCCAACCGGTCAAACTCTACTCCACCCTTCCCCTCTTTCGCTACGAACGCCCCCAGGCCGGGCGTTTCCGCCAGCACTACCAGTTCAATGCCGAAGCCATCGGGGAGGCCCACCCCGCGGTGGATGCGGAAATCATCGCTCTAGCCTGGAGCCTCTATTCTTCGTTAGGGCTCAAAGGCCTGAAATTGCAGTTAAACAGCATCGGGGACAGTCGCTGCCGGCCGGGGTACAATAAGCTCCTCACCACCTACCTTCGCGAGCACCAAAAGCGATTGGCTAAGACCGATCGGGAGCGCCTCTCCCGCAACCCACTGCGAGTTTTGGACTCCAAGGAGTCGGCCAGCCAAAAAGTTATTGCCCAGGCCCCCAAAAGTGTCGAGCACCTCTGCGAGGATTGTGCCGCCCACTTTGCCGGACTGCGGGAATACCTCGGCCTTATGGGCATCTCTTATACCTTGAACCATCGCCTGGTGCGGGGCTTGGATTACTATACTCGCACCGTATTTGAGTTCTGGGCCGCGGGGATCGGCGCCCAGAACGCGGTAGGGGGTGGAGGCCGGTACGACGGATTGGCCAAACTCCTGGGAGGGAAAGATACCCCCGGGGTAGGATTCGGACTGGGGTTGGAGCGGATCATCCTGGCTATGCAGCAGCAGAAAATCTCACCACCCCCTGACCCCGGCCCCCAGGTTTACCTCCTCTACCACGGCGCGGCGGCGCAAAATGAGGCTATCCGCCTCGCCGAAAAACTGCGCGGTGCGGGGATAAGGGCGGGAGTCAGTATGGGAGGACGAAGCCTCAAAGCCCAGATGAAACAGGCGGATCGAGAAGGGGTCAAGTTTGCCTTGATCCTGGGGGAGAAAGAAATCGAGAAGTCCACGGTCACCGCCCACATCATGCAAACCGGTGAGGAGTTCACCGTGGCCCAGGGCCAGCTCCTCAACTGGCTGAGCGACCGACTTTTCCGAAGATGAAAAAAATAGCCATCCTCTACAATCCTCGCATCCCAGAGTCCCAAGACCTGGGGCGAGAACTGGAAAAAAATTTGCGAGACCAGGGCACCGAGCCTTGGTTGACTTCCGCGCGGGATGAGGAAGAGGTCGCCCGCCGCGCCCCCCAACTAGAGATGCTGGTAACTCTGGGGGGGGATGGCACAGTGCTCCGCGCCGCCCGTCTCGCCGCGGCTAGCGGGATCCCCATCCTTCCCGTGAACTTGGGCCACCTTGGGTTTCTAGCCGAGGTCGGTCCGGAGGAGGTCCAGTCCTCCCTGAAGCGGATTGGCCAGGGCCAGTTCTGGAGCGAAGAGCGGATTATGCTTGGTCTATCCCTATGGCGCGACGGGAAAGAGACCTTTTCTTCATTAGCCCTCAACGATGTGGTAGTGGGGCGTGGTTCTGTAGCCCGGGCAGTGCACCTCCCCACCAGCATCAACGGCCAGCCCCTCACCATCTACATCGCTGATGGGATCATCGTCGCTACCCCCACCGGCTCCACTGCCTACTCCCTGGCGGTGGGGGGGCCCATCCTCGACCCCCGGCTCCGCGCCCTCTTAGTGACCCCCATCGCCCCCCATCTCTCCCCCACCCGCACCCTGGTCCTCCCCGAGGATACAAAAATTACCGTTGGAGTGGAAACCGACAATGGGGCATCCCTGACCGTAGACGGACAAGTGGAGGTAGAATTGCAAAACGGCGACCAAGTGCAGGTTGCCAAAAGTGAGCACTTCTGCCGGCTCATCCGCCTCCAACCGCAAGAGGACTTTTACCGCACCCTCCAGGAGCGGCTCAAGTTCCGGGCACTGTAAAATGAGACATCTGTGAAGATTGCCATCATTACCATGCCCTGGCATTTGGGGAAGCGCAGCAGCGGGATGGGCACCGGACCCGAAGCCTTGCTCAAAGCAGGGGTGGTCGAGCGGCTGCGCGAACTGGGCCATGAGGTGGTCGGGCCCTGGAGCGCGGAGTTGAGCGAGGCGGAGCAAAAGGAGTACGGGGCCTGGCACAAAGTGGGCCTGGCCAACCGCCACCTCGCCGAACTGGTGTACAAAGCCAGGAGCGAGGGATATTTCCCCTTGGTGCTGGAATCAGACTGCACCTCCGCCCTGGGGGTGCTGGCTGGTCTCCAGCACTCCTCCCCGGCCAGCAGGCTGGGGATGCTCTGGTTCGATGCTCACGGCGATGCCAACACCCCAGAGACCACCCTCAGTGGCTATATCTTCGGGATGCCGGTGGCCATCGCCGCCGGATTATGCCTGGAGCACGTGCGTCTGAAAGCGGGGCTGGAGGGTTCCCTTGCTCCGCGCAACATACTGCTCCTGGGGGTGCGGGACCTGGACCCCTTGGAGAAAGAGCTGGTGGTCGAGAACGGCATTGGGATGCTTCCCGGCGAGGCCGTGGCCCAACTCGACGAAAAATTCTCCGGCGAAGTGGAGCGGGTGCGGGACGCAGTTGAACAGCTCTATATCCATGTTGACCTAGATGTGCTGGATCCCCAGTATTTCCCCGCCGCCGATTTCCCCACCCCCCATGGCCTGGAGCCAAAGCAACTGGGCCAGGCACTCCACAGTCTCCTGGCCGATACGAAAGTTGGGGCCCTCGGCTTTTCCGCCCTCAATCCAGAAAAAGAGCAGGATGGCAAATCCGTGGCCTCGGCACTAGAAGTAATATCCGGCGCCCTGGCTTAATCCCATCAGCCTACCGGAAAATGCTCTCCCACCTGACTATCTCCAACTTCGCCATCATTGACCGCCTGGAATTAGACCTGGCCCCCGGCTTCAATGTCTTCACCGGAGAGACTGGGGCCGGGAAATCGATCATCATCGATGCCGTCAGCCTGCTTCTGGGAGGCAAAGCCGATACCGACCTCATCCGCTCCGGCGCAGAAAAAGCGACGGTTGAGGGTCTGTTCGCCATCAAACCCGAGGCCCTCCCCGAGGCATTACGAGAAGAAGTCGGGGGAGATGAAGGATTAATTCTCTCTCGGGAAATATCCCGCTCCGGCCGCGCTCTTGCGCGACTCAATGGCCGGATTATCCCCCTAAGCATGCTAAAAGAAGTAGGGCAGCGGCTGGTTGACATCCACAACCAGGGGGAGCACCTAAGCCTCCTCCGGGTCAAGGAACACCTCGACTTCCTCGACCGCTACGCCGCACTCTATCCCCAGAGGGAACGACTGGCCGAGGAAGTGGGAAAACTCCACGGCCTACGCCGAGAATTAGAGAAACTCCTCGTGGACGAACGAGAATTGGCACGGCAGGTGGATCGGCTCACCCAGCAAATAAAAGAAATCCAGGCCTCCAAACTTCGCCCCGGAGAAGATGAGGAACTAAAAAAGGAGCACACCATCCAGGCCAATGCCCAGCGGCTCATCGCCGAGGCCAATGCCGCCTACGAAGCCCTCTATGGCAATAGCGAAGGGGAAAAGGGGAGTTTAGACCTCCTGGCGGATGTAAAACGCATCCTGGCTGGCCTGGAGAAGATCGACACCCAACTGGGCAAGGAGCGGGAGGCGGCGGAGGAGATCCAAGCCCGGCTCACCGACCTGGCCCGCGCCATCCGCGAATACCGCGACCGCATCGATTATCGACCGGGAAGGTTGGCCGAAATCGAGGAGCGGATGGACCTTATCTATAACCTGAAACGTAAGTACGGGGAGAGCATCGAACAGATCCTGGCCTTCGCCGAGAACGCCGAGAGAGAATTACAGGGAATCAGCCACCGCACGGAGCGTATTGCCCAACTGCAGGCCGAGGAGAAGGAGTTACTCTCTCGCATCGGGGAGATGGCCAGGCAACTCAGCCGGGCGCGGAAAGAGGCTGTCGCTCGACTCTCCTCGGCCATAGAAGAGGAACTAAAAGGCTTGCAAATGGAGAAGGCCCGCTTCTCGGCAGAGATCAAGCATCAACCGGCAGAGGACGGGATAGAGATAGATGACCAGCGCTTGGCCTTCGATGCTACCGGGATAGACCTTGTCGAATTTATGGTCTCCCCCAATCCCGGCGAGCCCACCAAACCTTTAGCCAAGATTGCCTCCGGAGGCGAGACCTCGCGGCTGATGCTCGCCCTCAAGACCGTCCTCGTCTCCGCCGACCGCACCCCTTCCCTGATTTTCGACGAGATCGATGCTGGACTAGGGGCTCGGGCCGGAGAAATAGTGGGCCACAAACTGTGGTCCTTGACCTCATCACATCAAGTCCTGTGC
>JACPPX010000149.1 GCA_016190785.1 Chloroflexota bacterium | reverse complement strand
GCCGAGAAGGACTCCTATTCTCAAGGATTACTGGAGTATCCCCAATACACCCGGCCGGCGGTTTATCGCGACTTTGCTGTCCCGGATGTGCTCCTCTCCGGGAATCACGCCCAGGTAGCAAAATGGCGACGGCAGGAGGCTCTGCGCCGAACTTGGCTCCGTCGCCCGGAGCTTTTGCAACACGTGGAACTAAGTGATCAGGATCAGGCATTTTTGGAGAAACTCAAAGAGAGCTCCCCCTCCGCAAGGGAGTGAGCAGGCGGCGAATAACCTCGGCAATGGAGAGCAGGGCAATAGCCCACAGGGCGAGGCCGATCTGATTCAGGATCCCCCCGAGCATAACTAAGAATAGACGGCTGTCCCTCTTCGCTGGAAACTCAAATTGGCTGCCATTCAGGGGACGGTTAAAGGCCGTTTCGTAGCGGCTCTCCGAATAACTGATTAGAAAAGACCCAACTATCGCCAGGAAACCCAAGCCCCAGGGCCAAGTCTCTCCACTTCTCAGGGCCAGACCAGCGGCCATCCCATAGAGGATTGCCGCATCGACAACCCGATCCAGGATAGCATCCATCCAGCCTCCGAAGCGGGAAGATGTGCCCCGCAGCCGGGCCAGTTCTCCATCACTGCCATCGAGTATTGATGAGGCCTGAGCGAACAGTCCAGCTAGGGCCAGGGTGAGATACTCTCCAGTCGCAAAAAGCAGTGCAGAAAACAATCCGAGGATGAAGGCCAGGAGCGAGACTTGGTTAGGAGTCACTGGAGTCCTAACTAGAAATCGGGATAGGGGTCGGGAAACTCGGCGGTTAAGATTACGGGATACGACCCCGTCCCGCGGTTTGCCCAGTCGCTCCAGCAGAAGCTCTTCTGCTCTTTCCAAGTCCTGCGGGGTATCGATCTCCAGCCAGAAACCGCCGGCCAGATCATAGATATGCAGGTCGTGCCCTTTGACCCATTCCCGTTTTACGGAATTCCAGGTGTCTTTTCCCTCCGCCAAGCATTTTTCGATAACCGGGAAGATCCTCTCTGAGCAGATGAAGAGGCCGGCATCGGCATACTGGAAGGCACGGAGGCGGCGGCTTACCTTACGTACATGGCCGCGGTGGCTTCGCGCTTTAGTGGCTTCGGCGAGATCAATATGGCTGGGGGCCGAGTCGAATACTCCCACAAAATCCCCCCGCACCCGGAGAAGGCCCCTCAGTAGCCGGGGGTCATAAAGATGATCCCCCATGGCCACCATGAAGCGGTCTTTGACCAGGCCGCGGGCGGCAAAGACGGAATAAGCGTTCCCCTCCTGCCAGCGGGGGTTGTGGACCAGAGTGATGGCATACCTGCGGTCGAGCCGTCTTCGGGCCACAAACTCGGCAATCTGTTCGTGACGGTATCCGGTCACTACCGCAAACTCGCGGATGCCAAGATCGTAGAAAGTGGCCAGGCTCCGTTCCAGGAGGCTGAGACCAGCAACCTCTACCAAGACCTTGGGCCGCATTTGGTGATCGACCAAGCGGGTGCCATCCCCGGCGGCTAGAATAATGGCTTGCATTTTCACCTTATCTTGATCCGCTAAATGGACCGCGGCCCCTCCGGGCCGCGGTTTGGGAAGTCATGGGAGAGCGGGACAAGTGTATCGGACCTGGATATTTTTACTGGGCAGAAGGGTCGGACTCAAACAGGCCGAGAGGGTTGCCTTCCGGGTCGGCGATGACCGCAAAATACCCCTGGCCTGGCACTGGCCCCTTGGGCACCATAATCTTTCCTCCCAGGGCTTCGGCCTTGCTGGCAAAATCGGCCACCGATTCCACGGTGATATAGTTGAGGGGGATATCCTCTAACTTCTCTTTGCGATAGATTCCCAGGCTGGCCCCTTTTCGATCCGCGGTGGTCTCCGCCAGCCAATAATCCAGCGGGCCGGGCATCTTTTCTATGCTCCAGCCGAATAAATCAGAATAGAATTTCCCCAAGGCCACCGGATCCGTTGCCGGCAGTTCAAAATGGGTCAAGGTCCGATCCATATCTCCTCCTTATTTTTGATTTTAGCAATGAATTTTTTCAGGATAGCAGTTTCACCGTGCTCATCCAGCCGGAGTCCAGCTGTTTCTGGAGCGAGATATGAAGAAGCTGAAAAGCCTCCAGGTTGCGAGCCCGGCGTATAGGGCCTACATCCAGCGGTCGGAGGCCACCATCTTCTACTAGTTTGGCGACCGTGGCCTTGGCTGCCTCGTCATCGCCTGCGATAAACACATCAATGGGCTGCCCCTTTACTTGCCCTTGAACCAAGGTTGAAGCAAAGGTGGTGTTGAAGGCTTTAACCACTTTCGTGTCTTGCGGCACTATCTTGGCGATTTCCTCTGAGGCAGAACTTCCCGGTGGGGGTATTAGTTCAAAGGTTTGGCCGTCTATGGGATTGGATATTTCTACCAAGATGCTACCCGGAAGCTGGTCACGATATTTTTCTACAAGTGAGGCTTCTGCTGAGTAAGGTACCGCGAGAATTACCACCTCGTCTGGAAGAGAGTCGCCGAGGGGCTTGACCTCAACTTTGGCCCCACCTTTTGCTTCCTGGCTTAACTCCCCGGCCAGGGCCTGGGCCTTCTCCATGTTGCGGGCGTGGAGGGTAACACTGTGCCCCCCGGCAAGGAGTCGGGTGCCTATACCTCGGGCCATATTACCCGCACCAATTATTGTTACTTTCATGACTACACTCCCTTCAGCTCCGATCTTGATTATGAGCTTTGGCCCTGCAGATTATTATAGCGAACAATTCAAGCAGCGAGAGTGTCAGGAATGGACCTAAGACTAAATCCAATTATCTGTAGGCTAGAATTGATATTTGAATGATTGCGTAGGAGAGCTGGGGGACCAGGATTCGAACCTGGGCTCGCAGATCCAGAGTCTGCTGTCCTACCGCTAGACGATCCCCCAGTGCATCCTTATTTTATCAATTCTAGTTAGTGGGAACAAGGGAAGCCAATTTCTGGAGAGCAAACTCGATTCGTTCTAATACCCTTTCTTTGCCCAACGAGGCCATTGTGCCGAAAAGGGGAGGGGCCACAGTTTTCCCGGTCACCGCCACCCGCAGTACTCCAAAAAGCTTCCCCGCCTCCCAGTCCATCTTTTGTGCCAGGGCCCGCAAAGTGGGCTCAATATGGGCCTCGTCGAAACTTTGGGTGGTTTCCAGTGTTTCCCGGCCTTGGCGCAGGGCTTGCTCCGCTTGGGTAGGTGTCAGTCCTTTGCTCAAAAGCAGGCGGGGCTCATAGTCGAGGCTGGCTTGGAAGAAAAAGTCAGTCAGAGCCGGGGCTTCGCTAAGCAATTTGATCCGCTCCTGGATGAGGGGAGTTATACGGCGCAAGGTGTCGGAGTCGGGGTCCAGCTTCGCATCCCTGAGAACGGGTAGCAGTCGCTCGGCTAATTCTTCGGGTTTGAGGTTGCGGATATAGACTCCATTCATCCAGGTTAGCTTTTCGTGAGAGAAAATGGCCGGAGAAGCAACAACTCTTGCCAGGCCAAAGTAGTTGATAAGTTCTTCTCTGGTAAAAATCTCGGTCTTGTCGTCATAGGACCAGCCGAGAAGGGCCAAGTAGTTGACCATGGCCTCGGCAAGATACCCGGCGCGGGCGAACTCGTGCACCGCCACTGCCCCATGACGCTTGGAAAGTTTGGTCCTATCCGGGGCTAATAAGATGGAGACATGGGCGAATTCAGGTATCTCCTCGCCTAATGCCTGATATATCTGTATTTGTTTGGGGGTGTTGGCCAGGTGCTCTTCGGCGCGGATGACATGGCTGATCTTCATGGCTAGGTCGTCAATGACTACTGCGAAGTTATAAGTGGGGATCCCATTCGCCCGCAGTAGAACTAGATCCTCCAGTTCGGAGTTAGGGAAGCGGACCTCATCGCGAACCAAATCTTGAACGATGGTTTCCCCCCCTAGAGGCATAGCGATCCGCACCGCCGGTTTTCTTCCCTCCGCGGCTTTGGCTTTGCGGTACTCTGGGTCACGGCATCGCCGGTCGTAGCGGGGCGGCTCTCCCCGCGCCAAGGCGGCCTCGCGCCTCTCCTTGAGTTCTTGCGGTGTGCAATAGCAATGATAAGCCTTGTTTTCATCAAGCAGCCTCTGCCCGGCTTCTCGGTAGAGGTGTAATCGCTTCATCTGGAAATACGGGCCATACGGACCTTTATCGCTTTTCTCATCTACCGGCCCCTCATCACAGTCCAATCCCAGCCAGTGCAGTGATTTCAGAATGCCGCCTAGAGATTCTTCAGTAGAACGCATTTGATCAGTATCCTCGATGCGCAGAATAAATGCCCCATTATGGTGTCGGGCAAAAAGCCAGTTGAAAAGGGCGGTACGGGCCCCTCCCACATGCAGTTCCCCGGTGGGGCTGGGGGCAAAGCGCACGCGCACGGATCTTTCAGGTAGAATCATGTCTTTTACTCGGACATTAGTTGATGAATCTACTCAACGCCAAGAGATTACTATCGGGACTGTGCCGTCTAAATACTGATGTGCACCCACTTTGTCTAAGTTTACTTTTTCAAGATCTTCTAACAAGGTTTCATCATGAAGAAAAGGCAGACCGAGAGATGCATTGGGAACGAGGACTTTCCAAAAATAGTTACTGTAAAGACACACCGTGACCGTGGTGCCCTGTTTTGAATCCTCTACGGAGATGTAATGCCGACGAGTCTCAGGGTTCTCCAGGGTCAGAATGAATGTCTTTGCTTCTTCAGGAGTCATAGATACTAATCCGATTCCATTAGACCTGCCTTTTACCCCAGGATTGAATTCTGCAAATTGAGCGTAAGCCCTTAGGTCCGCGAACTCCAAACCAGCGACTATATGTTCATGAAGAAGCTTTTGTTCCATTCTGAAGTTAGCTAAGTAATAGATTGCACCAAGTGCGATCTTTGCTACTGCCCTTGTGGACTCTCTAACTCGATCAGGACTTCCCGGATAAAAAACTAGATATCCTATGTCTTCTTTGGGAACTTCTCTGCGATAGAATACTTCATTGAACCAGTGGAACTGGTGATGGACTTTTGACGGATCTTCCGCTCTCGGTTTGGTTTGGTATTTGAACCGCCCGAATACGTGATTTCCATTCTTTAGCCGTGCATATCCATTGTGCTCCAGAATTCCTGTTCTATATAGTTCGTAACTCCAAATTATTTCATTTAACAGAGCATCGGATTTCCTATTAGCAGATTGGTTACATTTCCAACACACCGGTATTTCCCATTCACCTCCTATGCTTTCTGGCACAAAATGCTCTCTGGTTCTGGCTTCTTCTGAATTAGGTGTCCCGCTTCTATTCCTGTTGCAGTATACACAGTAGAAACCATTAGTCATTTTCTGATCCCTTGTATGTGTTAAAATTCCAATTTGCGGTGGCGCATGACGATGCTTTGCACCAATCCCAGGGCCAAAAACAGTGCCAATAGCGCACTTCCTCCGTAGGAGACAAAGGGCAGGGGGATGCCCACCGCGGGGAGAAGTCCGAGGTTCATCCCGATATTGACGAAAGCCTGAAAACCAATCATGGCCGCAACCCCGACGGTGATGAGCCGGCCAAAAGCATCCCCGGCTAACTCCGCGGCCCGCAATATCCTCCAGAGGAGAATGACCAGTAACAAGACGAGAACAACGACTCCCGCAAATCCCCACTCCTCCCCCAGCACGGAGAAAATGTAGTCAGTGTGCCGCACCCGCAGGAAATGGAGTTGGCTCTGGGTGCCGGAGAGGAACCCCTTGCCCCATAGCCCGCCGGAGCCGACCGCAATCAGGGCTTGATTGATATTATATCCTGCCCCCAGGGGATCCTCTTGGGGATTGAGGAAGATCAGGATCCGCTCTTTCATATAGTCGGCTAACAAATAATTCCAGGCGAATGGGGCAAAAAAGATAATCAGCACTAGGAGAAGGCCAAAGTAACGGAGCCGGGCTCCGGACATGATGGCCATCACCAGCCAAATAATCCCCAGACTGATCGCCGTGCCCAGCGAAGGCTGGAGGTAAATAAGGATGATGGGCAAACCGACCAAAATTCCGGAGATAATAAGCCGAGACAGGTTACTCCGCTGTTCTTCGGAAGGGGAGAGATATTTGGCCAAGGTAATGATGACCAGCACCTTCGTCAATTCCGAAGGCTGCAAGGGGAGGATCCCCAGCCAGCGCTGGGCTCCGAAGGAGGCCTCGCCAACTAACAATACCGCCGTCAGGGCGAAAAGCGCCAGGAGATATAGAGGGCGTTGGAAACTCTCCAGAAATCGATAGTCACTCATCGCCGCCAAAAACATCAACCCCACCCCTATGAAAGTGAAAGTCACCTGCCGCTGGATGAAAGACAAATCCCCTGTGCCCCACACCGCACTGTAGATCAGAACCAATCCGTAACCCACCAAAAGGAGGCAGGTAACAAAAAGAATCCAATCGAAATGAGGCCAGGTCCGTTCTCGCATTTTTGCCTAAAGGGCCGTATTCCCCGGGTGAGCCAAAGTGATCTGCGGAGGATTGAAATAAGCAGCCAGAATTTGGGCGGCGAGAGGGGCGGCATTTTGGGCCCCATTCCCTTTTTCTAGAAAAACTACTACCGCCACCTCTGGTTCATCTGCCGGAGCAAAACCCACAAACCAGGCATGGGTAGGCAGGTGCCCCTCCGCATCCCGCGGCCCAGGATGCTCCGCAGTCCCTGTCTTCCCGGCCACGGCCACTCCGGGTAGGGCAGCGCGCACTGCGGTGCCCCAAGTGGCGGCGGCCCGCATCCCTCTCCGCACCACTTCCAGATTCTCGGGAGATACCGGCACTTGCCTGATGACTTTCACTTGGAAGGGACGAATGATGTTCCCTGCGGAATCTCTCACCTCGCGGACGATCTGGGGTTGGAGGAGAGTGCCCCCGTTGGCCACGGTTGCTGCGGCATTTAAGACCTGTAAGGGAGTAGCCAGGACAAATCCCTGGCCGATGGCCATGTTATAAGTATCCCCGGTGGTCCACGGTTCTCCGTAGGTTTCTCGCTTCCAGTTGGCATCTGGCACTAGACCCGAAGCCTCTCCCGACAACTCTATGCCCGACCCTTCTCCGAAACCGAAGAGACGGGCATAATCCGCAAATTTCTCCAATCCCAGGCCTTCAAAATCTTGCGTAGGATTGCGGCCCTGGTATCCCCCCGCTAAAAGGTAAAAGTAGATGTCACAGGAGTTGGCAATTGCCTGGGTGATGTTTTGCAATCCGTGTCCGCTGGGTAACCAGTCGCGAAAGATCTGATCCAGGGAAGGATCTTCTGGGGCATAGCGATTAGGGACAGCAATGGATCCCGCGCAGAAGAGCTGGGAGGAGGGAGAAACCACCCTTTCTTCCAAACCGGCACTGGCCACCACCAGCTTGAAGGTTGATCCGGGAGGGTATTGGCCGCTCACCGCGTGGTTGACCAGGGGATGGCGCGGATCCTGAATCAGAGTTTGCAAATCCTCTTCCGAAATCCCCCCGATAAAGAGGTTGTTATCATAGTTGGGTAGCGAGACCATGGCCAGGATTTCCCCGGTACGGGGGTCCATGACAATAGCCACCCCGGAGGCAGCTCCCACCCGCTCCATCCCCTGTTGCAGGATTTCGGTGGTCCGTTCTTGGAGCTGGAGATCAAGAGTCAGAATCAAATTCTTCCCTGGCTGGGGATCGAGGATGCTTCCCAGGGTGCGGAGTTCCCGTCCCAGGGCATCGACCTCAATGTGTTTCTGCCCATTTTCTCCACGCAGCACATCCTCAAAAGTCAACTCCAAGCCAGTGAGCCCCACCAGATCATTGGGGGAGTAATCTCCTTTGCCCAGATACTCCTCCAATTGTTCCTGGGGAACGGGACCCACATACCCCAAAAGGAGTGAGGTAAGCGAGCCAGTGAGATATTCCCTTTTGCTGTCTACATTTATCACTACTCCTGGCAGATAAAGCCTTTCCTCTTCCAAGCCGAGAGCTAGGTTTCTGGGGAGATCGTCGGCAATCTGGATTGGGGTGAAAGGTGCGGTTTCTCGCCCGGCAGCGACCATTTCTTGAATTGAGGACGGGGTTAGGGTGATGTTATCCCCCAATAACTCAATAAGCCGCGAGATCACTCTTTCTTCTTGCTCAGGAGGAAGGTCAGCGGGAATCATAGAGAGGGTGAAACTAGGGACATTCCGTACAAAGAGTTGATTGTTCCGGTCGTAGACAACTCCTCGCGGGGCGGGGAGGGAGAGCAGGCGGAAACGGTTGCGATCTGCTCTTTCCTGAAAAAATTGTCCTTGGGCTACTTGAAGGTTCCAGGTCTGGCCCAAAAGGACCAGCGACCCCAAAACGATCGCCAGGCGGAAGGCCAGGAGGCGCAGATCCAGAAAGGTCCTTCTCATCGGCAAGGGGATTATATCTTATCTCGGGAGCGGCACCAAGATAGCGAAGCGCTGAATGGACGCTGTCGCTTACCAGCCTAGACGGGCGCGACTGGTAGCGGTATGCACTGCCCGGAGAAGAGGATAGATAAGCAGGGTAAGGAAAGTATTACCGAGGGCCTGAGGAAAAATAACGGATATTAACAGTTCAAACCTCATGGCCAGGGTCATGTTCGCCCCAAACGTTAACCACCCAATCAGCACCAGTCCCAGATTGTAAAGCAGAGAGGCGAGAAATACTACGACTAAGGGGAAAAGAAGATTAGAGCGGTAGATGCTTGGCTGGACCAAGCTGATGAGGGAAGCCAGGAAGGTGAGGAGCAGGATATGGGTGCCCAAAGGGAGTTGGGAGAATATCCCAAGAAATAGCCCTCCTATTCCGCCCCAAACTATTCCTTCCCTGGCTCCGCGCAGCAGGCTCCAGGACGCCACAAGAATGAGAACCAAGTCCGGCGAGAAAAGAGGGGCAATGGCTTTTGGGAGGAAGGCAATTTGCAATAATGTGCTAACCGCTAGGCCTACAATTACAAAGTAGATATTCATTTGCGGCTATTCCATGCCGGTGGGCATAGGGGCAAAGTTGACGATGACCAAAACTATCTCCAAGCGGTTGAAATCAACACTGGGTCGCACCTCCGCTTCTTGAAAAACCTCTACATCGCTCCTCCGCACCTCGGTTATCTGACCGATAACCAGACCGCGGGGGAAACGGCCCCCCAGTCCCGCAGTGAGCAAAATGTCTCCCATCTCAACTTGTACTTCCTGGGGTATGAATTGCATCACCAGGCCACCCTGGGGAGTGCCTTGCACTGCTCCCGTTGCCCTTGACTTTTGCACCCGGGCGGAATTGGCATAGACCTCGACCACCTGTCCCACCAGCCCGCGTTCGGTTACTACCGGCATCCCCGGTTGCAACCCATCCTCCCGGCCGCGGTCGATCACTATATCCTGAAAGAGGGAGGATGGCTCGCGGCCCACAACGATGGCGGCGATGGTTTCAAATTCGGGATGAGCGGCTTTGAACTCTAGGAGGCGGCGCAGCTCTTCGTTTTCGATGGCTGCTTCCCGGAGACCTACATTTTCGATGGTTAGTTGCTCCACCAGGGCTTGCAGCGCCCGGTTCTCTTCTTGTAATTGCTCCAGGCTTTGAAAATACCTACCCCAACTGGCGACCCCTTCGCCGAATCCGCTGAAGAGCTGCATCAGGGGTAGGGTGATTCGGGAGAGGGCATCTTTGGCGGGCTGCAATACGCGTAGAGAATCCAGAAAAAGAAGGGATGCAGATAAGAGGACAAAAATTAAGAGAAGCCGGGAGGTTGGTATACCCAGTCGCTGCAAATCGGCTCCTTGCTTATTTTACCCTGGGGATTAACGCTGCCAGGGATAGGGGGTACGCTGCGGGGTGATTAAGAATCGAGCCAGCCCGTCCAGGTCTTCCAAAACCTTGCCAGCCCCGCGCACCACACAGGTCATGGGGTCATTGGCCACATAGGCCTGCATCCGGGCATCTTCGCTCAGCCGCTCAGCCAATCCCCGCAAAAGGGCCCCTCCCCCGGCCAGGGCAATGCCCTTCTCCATTATATCCGAGATCAGTTCCGGCGGAGTAGCATCCAGGGTTTGTTTCATCGCCGCACTGATCGCCTCCACCGGGCCGGAGATGGCTTCCCGCACCTCCACACTGGAAATCTCTACCTCCTGGGGGAGGCCGGTGATCAGGTTGCGGCCGCGGAGGACCATTGTTTTCTCTTCTTCCAGGGGATAGGCCGAGCCAATTTCTATTTTGGCCCGTTCCGCGGTCCGCTCCCCGATGAGGAGATTGTATTTTTGGCGGGCATATTGCACCAGGGAATCATCCATCTCATCCCCGGCAACGCGGATAGAAGTGGAAACCACAACCCCTCCTAAAGAGAAAACCGCCATCTCTGATGTTCCCCCGCCGATATCGATGACCATGCTCCCCACCGAATCGGCGACGGGCAGCCCCACCCCGATGGCTGCGGCCAATGGCTCCTCGATCAGGTATGCCTCGCGGGCCCCGGCGCTGATGCAAGCATCGTGGACCGCTCTCTTCTCCACCTCGGTCACCCCCGAGGGAAGCCCTACTACCACCCGAGGGCGGGGGATGGCCAGAGGCACCCTTTCGTGGACTTTACGGATGAAATAATGAAGCATCCTTTCTGTCACCGTGAAGTCGGAGATCACCCCGTCCTTCAGGGGACGGACGGCTACGATGTTGGCCGGGGTGCGCCCCACCATCTCTTTGGCTTCGCCGCCGATGGCCAGGATCTTCTTGTTGTTGCGATCGATGGCCACCACCGAGGGTTCATTGATCACGATACCCTGGCCGCGGACCAAGACAATGGTATTGGCGGTACCTAGATCAATGGAGATATCCCGGGAAAAGAACCCCAGGACGAAGTTAATGGGGCTGAATGAGTCTCCGCGCATGGCGAAATCAGTTTAGCGATTATACCCATTTGCCAAACTTGTGGCAAGAAGAAATCCACACTCTTTTTAATTGATAGAAAGGGGTGGGACAGCCCACCCCCAAGAATAGATATCGATCCCCAAACCGCCTAGGTCTCTTCCTCGGAGGGTGCTTCTTCCTCCTCCACCTTTCCTTTGGCGATGACCTCCACCTCCTCGGGCAGGGCAGCGGGTACTGCTTCTTCTACCACCTCTTCCACCACGGGCAGGATCTTGGCCACCATATCTTCCTTGCCAGTTAAGACCTCAATGCCTCGATCTACAGAGAGATCCACGACGTTAATCGTCTGGTTGATCTCGGTCAAACCGCTTACATCCACGCTGATCGATTCGATCAGGTCCCCGGGGAGACACTCGATCTCGATCTCACTCAAGCCATGGACCAAGATCCCTTCCTTGCGGGCCACAACCGGCGGGGTGCCAGTGAAGATTAGCGGTATTTTTGTGTGGATCTTCTCGCTCATTATTACCGCGTAAAGGTCGAGGTGCAGGATATTGCCTTTTACCGGATGGCGTTGGATCTCCTTGACCAGCACGTTCTTTGTTTCCTGACCATCGATCATGAGGTTGATGAGGTGATGGGTGCCCGCCTCGCTCACCACTTTACTGAGACTACGTTCTTCGATCTGCAGAGCGATGGGTTCCTGACGATGGCCATAAAGGATGGCCGGTATCATCCCTTGGTTGCGGAGTTCTTGTACGCCTTTTCCGCGGCGCTCTCTTTTCTGGGCGACTAGTTCCATCTTCTCCATAGCTTTTTCCTCGTAGTTTACAATTTGCATGCCGGTTTTAGCGGCGAGTAAACAGGGAACGGAGGATGCTTATTAACCCTAGGCTGGCCCCCAGAGCGGTTCCCAAAGCCAAGGCTGACTTTTGATCGAATACAGTGCGGACTTCTCCCTGGGTACTCCCGGCTAAAACCAACACCGACCGGATTTGATCAGCACGGATGTTTTGTCCTACTACCGCCCCAGCCGAAGAATTAGTCATCTGTAAATCCTGGCTGGTGGCTAAGAGGACACCGGATTGCTCTAGATCCAATGACCCGCTGTTGACCATCACCGCCCCACCCTGGGAGATAGAAACCGTATCGGCATGGACGGCTTGCGCTCCCCCCTGGTGGATGGTGACTTCTTGAGCCTCGATCCTCCGCGCCCCGGCCTGTTCAATGTGCACCTCCTGGGCATGGATGGATTGCGCCCCACTCTGGTACATCCTCACCTCTTGGGCAGATATGTCCCCAACCAACTCTTTCTCCAGGAGGGTCACCTTGGCTGCTGATTTTTCTTCCACGAAAAAAACTCCTTTTTGCTTTTCTATAGCTCTACGATTTTATGTGCAAGGCCTGCTTCTGTCAAGGAGTATTGGGGTTGGTTTGACAGCGCAGGGTAACTCCCGTAGAATCAAAAACAACAATCCTAGGGCATAGAAATAGAATTTTCGGGATTGGCTCTAACTATGCAAGACTTGCCCTAGGAATAGACCCCATATGCGCAGCACGGAGATCGTCCAGACCTTTTTGGATTTCTTTGCCGAGAGGGGGCACCACATCGTCCCCTCTTCTTCTCTTATTCCCCCTGGCGATCCTACCCTGCTTTTCACCAGTGCCGGGATGGTGCAGTTCAAATCCTACTTTTCCGGAGAAGAGACCCCCCCGCACCGTCGGCTGGCCTCGGTGCAGAAGTGCTTTCGCACCACGGACATCGATCGGGTAGGGGACACCAGCCACCTTTCTTTTTTTGAAATGCTCTGAAATTTCTCCGTCGGTGATTATTTCAAAGAAGAAGCCATTGCTTTTGCCTGGGAATTTGTTACCCAATACCTTGGCCTCTCCCCGCAGCGGCTGTGGGTCAGCATTTACCAGGATGATGATGCGGCGGAGAAGGCATGGGTTAGGGTTGGGGTCCCGAAACAGAGGATCCTCCGTCTTGGGAAAGAGGACAACTTCTGGGGACCAGTGGGGGAGACGGGACCCAGCGGCCCGGACTCGGAAATTTTTTATGATCTGGGCCCTGCCTGGCAAAAAGATGACAAGGACACCCTTCCTTCGGGGGAAAGCCAAAGGTTTCTGGAAATATGGAATTTGGTATTTATGGAGTATCACCAAGATCGGTCCAAGAAACTCCATCCCCTGCCGTCCAAAAATATCGATACCGGAATGGGCTTGGAGCGGATGGCAATGGTGATGCAGAAAGCCCATAATGTCTACGAGACCGACCTCTTCCAAGACATTATCACCGCCGCGGCTACGGCCACCGGAAACAACTACGGAGGCTCGGAAGAGATGAATCGTTCTTTGCGGGTCATCGCCGAGCATACCCGGGCGGCGACCTTCCTTATTGGGGATGGAGTGATGCCTGCCAATGAAGGCCGGGGTTATGTTCTGCGGCGGATACTGCGCAAGGCCATTTTTCACGGCCGTCGGCTGGGAAGGAAAGAACCTTTCTTGGAAGCCGTAGCCGGGAAAGTAGTGGAAGTGATGTCCGGACGTTACCCTGATCTGGCTAAGGGGGTGCCCCATCTGACTAAGGCCATAAACTCCGAGGAGGAGAGGTTCCATCGTACTCTGGAGGTAGGCTCTGAACTGCTCAATGCCCTTTTGGATGATCCGGAAACCAAACGATTGGGAATAATACCCGGAGAGGACGTCTTCCGTCTCTACGATACATATGGGCTGCCTCTGGATTTCACCCGGGACATGGCGAGAGAAAGAGGGATTGCCATCGATGAGGAGGGTTACCAGCAAGAGCTGGCTCGCCAGAAAGAGCGGGGTCGGGCGGCGGCCAAATTCGTCCAGGAAAAATCAGAAGAGGTGCTCCGGGAGTTAAAACTTCGCCCCACCAAATTTGAAGGTTATAAGGCTCTGGAGACCGAATCCCAGGTGCGAGGCTTGATCAAAGAAGGAAAGGTAGTTACCTCCGCCCAAAAGGGGGAGGAGATCCAGATAGTTTTGGATCAAACCCCTTTCTACGCCGAGGCGGGAGGGCAAGTGGGAGATACCGGGGTTATTGATGGGCCGGAAGGAAAGGTACGGGTCCTAGATACCCAAAGCCCTTTTGGCGGAATCATTCTTCATAATGGTCAGGTGGAAGAGGGAATCATCCGGGTTGATGATGAGGTCACGGCGAGGGTGAATGTGGAGCGGCGGCGGGACATTATGCGCAACCACACCGCCACCCATCTTTTGCATAAAGCCCTGCGGGAGATTTTAGGTCCCCATGCCCTCCAAGCGGGGAGCCTTGTGGCTCCGGATCGTCTGCGCTTCGATTTCCGCCATGATGCCGCGTTGAGCAAGGAGGAGCGAAAAGAGGTAGAAAAGAAGATAAACGTGAAAATTCGGGAGAACCTGCCGGTGGGAGCCAAAATCATGCCTTATTCCGAGGCCCTGGCCGCCGGGGCGGTGGCCCTCTTCGGGGAGAAATATGGGGATGAGGTACGGGTGATCAGCATCGGGGACTACAGCCGAGAACTCTGTGGCGGCACCCACCTGCGGGCTACGGGGGAGATAGGATTTTTCACCATCGTTGAGGAGAGCGCGGTGGGGGCCGGGATGCGGCGGATCGAGGCCTTGACCGGACGGGGGGCTGAAGAACATTATCGCCTTACAGCCACAACCCTTCAGGAATTGGCCCACAAACTGCGGGTACCAGATGACCAGATGAAGACCAAAGTGGAGAACCTGCTTCGTCAGGTTGGGGAACAGAAAAGAAAACTATCTCGGTTAACTCGAAAAGAAAAGGAGAAGCAACTTACGGAATTTGTCAGTTCCGCGGCGGCGGTAAAGGGGGTGAAAGTTATTGCCCGGATAGTGGAAGCGGAAGAACCTGCCGCACTGCGGGAGATGAGCGATTGGCTGAAAGACCACGCCGGATCCGCCGCCATCCTCCTCGCCTCCCACATCGAGGGTCGTAATTTCTTTTTGGCAGCCCTGACTCCGGATCTGGTCAAAAAGGGGTTCAAGGCTGCGGAGATCGTCAAATATGCCGCCCAGGTGGCGGGGGGTAGTGGTGGTGGGCGGGCGAACCTAGCGGAGGGGGGAGGGGGGGATCCTAAGAAGCTTAGTGAGGCGGTTAATTCCACAATGGGATTCATTGCCCAACTCCTAGCCCAGAAGAAGGGTTAGCAAATGGCCGAAGGCGAAGAGTATATCCAGCTGCAGATTGAGGATGACTTTCCGGCAATTCGCCGCCATCTTTCCCGGGCAGGGGGGGAGCGGGTTTTCCTCCTCGTCCCGCCGGACTGTGTGGGGTTGAATGGTGATGTCCAGCTCCGTCTCCTCTCCCGAGTTCTGAGCAATGCCCCTTACCGCTTAGCCTTGGTGACCAGCGATTGGTCGCTTTTTAAAAGGGCGGAGCGAGCTGGAATCGCCGCATTTCTCTCTCTAGAGCAGGCTAAGGAATCACCGCCCGAGAATTGGGCGAAACCTAGGCCTGTTCCGGGGTCATTACTTCGCAAGAGGCGGCCGCAAAATGTTTCCTTCTCCCCGCAACGGGGGGAGGTTATGCTCCTGGTTAGTTTGGCGGGAGGTCTGGCGATACTGGCCCTTTTGCTCGGGTTTCTATTTTTTCCGGAAGCAGAAATCATAATATCTCCTCTGACCTCTCGGTTAGAAAGGAATTTTGCGGTTATTGTGGATCCCCTGGCAAGCGAGGTTAATGAGGAGGAACTTACCATTCCCGGCCAGATGCTGGAGGTGGAACTCTTGGGGAAGGAAGGGATGCCCACCACCGCCCGCAAAGACCAACCCAGCACCACCGCTGAAGGGGAGGTGGTCTTTATCAACCTCACCGCTGAGCCGGTCATTATCCCTAAAGGTACCGTGGTTTCTACCAGTGGTGGAATCAATATCCGCTTCCAGACCAAGGTTGAGGCCAATTTGGCCCCCGGGTATGGCCAACAACTTGCGGTGCCCATCGCAGCCATGGAGCCGGGGCCGGCCGGCAATGTCCCCGCCCTGGCCATCAACCGTGTGGAGGGAGGCCTTTCCTACAGGTTACGGGTGATAAATAACCAGGCGACCAGCGGAGGCACGGCGGTACAGGTGCCGTATGTCACCTTGGAGGACAAAAACCTCTTGAAGGGCCGACTTATGCAGCGCTTGCAGCAGGAAGGGTATACTAGTCTCGCTAGCCAACTTGTCGGACAGCTTTTGTTACCGGGGTACCCAGAACTCATCGTCCTGGCCGAGACTTACGACCACGCGGTGGGGGATGAGTCCGGAGCCCTGAATCTCGAACTTCGGGTCTTGGCCCGGGGGATTGCCATCCGCGAGATGGATCTGAGCACCATCGCCTTCTCCCTGGTCCAGGCACAAGCCGAATCAGAGATCCAGATCCTCCCCCAGGGAATGGAATTTATCTTGGGGGAGCCGAGGGAAGAGGATGAAAAAATAATCTTGCCACTCACCGTACGGGCACAAAGCATGCCCCGCTTCGATGAAGTGCAAATAAAAAACGGGATATTGGGGCAGCCTATCCCCCAAGCACTGGAGTATATATTTCAGGAGTTATCTCTGACCCGACAACCCCAGGTCGAAGTCAATCCCGTGGGTTGGCCGTTTATGCCTTGGCTTCCGGCACGCATCCAGATATCTATCAATCTAGGAGGCGGATAGTGCGCTGGCTGGGGTTGGATTTGGGAAGGAGAAGGATCGGGGTGGCGGCCAGCGACCCGCTGGGGAAACTAGCCTTTGCTCTGGGGGTAGTCACTTCCCGCTCTTGGAAAGAGGATTTGGAAAGTATTGCCAAGATAGCCCGAGAGGAGAAAGCGGAGGGGATAGTGGTTGGGTTGCCGCGACAGATGAACGGGAGTGAAGGGACCGAGGCCCAGCGAGCCAGGAAGTATGCCCAAGAATTAGAAAATGTGACAGGCCTGCCCGTGGTCCTCTGGGATGAAAGGTTGAGCACAGTAGCCGCAGAAAGGGGGAAAAAGGAGGCTGGGAAAAGAGGGGCAGGTAACATCGATGCCCATGCTGCGGCGATTATCTTGCAAAACTATTTAGATTCCCGGGAGTCCTGATTGCTGCGCGCCATCAAAATCCTTGTCCTTTTAGCCATAATCGGGGCCAGTGGCGCCCTGGCCTGGGTAGTTTTTGTTGACCCCGCCGAACCCTCGGGCACGCCCCATAATCCTTCTTTTTGGGAGAAGCCCCTCTTAGGCTTCTATCTAAGCCTTCGGGAAGAAGAGCTAAATACTCCCGCCTCTGCCGAGAATACTCCGGTATTATTCACTATATCTCCAGGAGAGACGGCAGCCACCATTGCCCCTCGGCTGGTATCTGCGTCTTTGATCCGCGATGCTGAACTTTTCCGTCTCCTGGCCTGGTATGAGGGGGCGGATGTGGCCCTTCTAGCTGGTGAATACCAGTTGCGCCCCAACATGACTATGTGGGAAATCCTAGATGTTTTCCGCGAAGGCAAGGTTTACGAAGTGAGCGTCACCATCCCTGAGGGATGGCGGAGTGAGGAAATTGCGGAGTATCTACAATCCTTGGGGTTGGTGGACAGCCAGCAATTCTTGGCTGTCGTGGAGGAAGGAGGCTTTTCTCAGAATTTCTTGTCAGACCGCTCCGCCGGTGCTTCCTTGGAAGGGTATCTTTTTCCGGATACCTATTCTTTTCCACCAAGCCTCGGATCCTACGGAATCATCGAGTTAATGCTGGAGAATTTTGGAGTGCAGTTCACTCCCGAGATGCGGGCTAAGGCAGAAGAGAGGGGGATGAGTATCCATCAAGTAGTGACTTTGGCCTCCATAGTCGAACGCGAGGCAGTATTAGCCGAGGAGCGGCCACTCATTGCCGGGGTTTTGCTCAACCGCTTGGCCGTAGGTATGCCCCTGGAGGCGGATGCCACGGTGCAGTATGCTTTGGGATACAATTCGCCAACCGGAACTTGGTGGAGCGATCTCGCCGGTATATCGCCGCGAGAAGTGGACTCTCCCTATAATACCTATCTCTACCCCGGCCTGCCCCCCGGGCCGATTGCCAATCCGGGTCTGGATTCGATCCTTGCGGTGCTCGATCCAGAAGAGACAACCCACTATTTCTACTACGCCAATTATCTACTGGGGGATGGCTCTCATGTCTTCGCCGAGACCTATGCAGAGCATCTAGAGAATATTGCCCGCTACGGGCAGCCCTAAATTATCTTGATCAAATCCAGCATGGGTTATCGCCAGCGGTGGTCGATCTTACTCTCCATCCTGCTTTTGGGGTGCAGTTTTCAGGTTACTCCCCCTCTCCTAAAAATCGGAGTTGTGGCTCCCTTTGAGGGCCAATACCGGAGCATAGGATACGACGTCCTCTGGGCAGTGAAGTTAGCGGTAGGGGAAATCAATGCCGCGGGTGGGGTGGCGGGTTATCGCGTAGAGTTGGTGGCCCTCAACGACGATGGTGATCCTCAGGAAGCCTCGCAGCGCGCGCAAGAATTGGCTATGGACCCCAATGTCTTGGGTGTTCTAGGCCACTTCCGGGAGGAAACGACTCTGGCCTCCTTGGAGTTTTACCATCAGGCCGGCCTTGCGCTAATTGCCCCGGCGGTCCCCGCCCTGGAATTAACCCGTCCCGGATACGAGGAGATTTTCCGGCTAGGGGCGGATGAGGTGGTCTTGGCTCATGATATAGTTGAGTTTGTGGCCGCCACTTCCGATGTGCGGCGGATAGCCATTGTTGCCGAGAACCATCCTCGGCCGGTACAGGAGGTGGCCGCCGCCCAGGGGATTGAACTCCAGGGGTTCATCTCACCTCAAGAATTTTTAAACGAAGCAGGGAATCGCCGCTTCGACTTCATTTTCTTTGGAGGTAGCGATACCTCGGCGGCGGATTTTCTCTTAGCCCTGCAAGAATTAAGCAACCCTCCACAAATGCTCGGTGGAGAAAACTTGAATACTCCACAGCTCCTAGTCTGGGCCGGGGAAGCGGCGGAAGGTACGATTTATGCCACTTCTACCCTAGTCATCAAGGATCCCGATTTTGTGGCCGGGTACCGGGCCTTGGCTGGTGGAGATCCGGGCCCATGGGCGGGGATGGCCTATGATGGGGCCAAAATCCTTTTGCGGGCCATCGAAGAGGCCATCGTCGCTGAGGGGGCGCCCAGTAGGGAAGGGGTGGTGCGGGCTATGCAGGACCTGGAACCTTATGCCGGGCTAACCGGCAACATTGCTTTTGACTCTCAAGGCAACCAAATTGACCCGCCGGTCCATATTTTTCGATTCGAGGATACTTTTCCGGGAATTCGGCTTAACTAATTATTTTCGTATAGTAATTATGAGTCCACCCAAAACACCACAAAAACTAAAAATTCTAATGCTCTCCTGGGAGTATCCACCGCATATTGTTGGTGGATTAGGCAAGCATGCCACAGAAATCGTGCCCAGCCTTGTGAAGGCAGGGTTGGAGGTCCACCTTGTGACTCCCCGCTGGGTGGAGGCCAAGTCCCGGGAAAGTGCAGCCGGGGCGGAAATCTATCGTGTTCGCCCGCCCAGCGGGCAGTTGACCGATTATTACGATACTGCTTGGAAGGCCAATCTTATCTTGGAAGAATACGCTCGCCGGCTCTGGAAATCAGCCGGGCCTTTCTCGCTAATCCATGCCCACGATTGGCTGGTGGGCTTCGCCGCCTGTAATCTCAAAAGGCACTGGGCGATCCCTTTGGTCTCCACCATCCATGCTACGGAGATGGGGAGGGCAGGGGAGGAGTTGCGCAATCAGATGCAGAAGTCCATCCACGATGCGGAGTGGTGGCTGACCTATGAATCCGCCCGGGTGATCTGCGCCAGCCAGTTCATGGCTCAGGAAGTAAGAAAACATTTCCTGGTTTCGGAGGAGAAACTGCGGGTTATTCCCAATGGAGTTCATGGCGAACGTTTCCAAGCCCTGTCCGGCGAAGATCTTGTCCAGTTCCGACTCCGATTCGCCGAGCTGAGTCAGCCGCTCGTGCTCTTTGTGGGCCGCTTAGTGCACGAGAAGGGAGCCCAGATTCTGGTGGAG